>NZ_JBMPGU010000003.1:319227-428449 GCF_049323015.1 Thalassococcus sp. BH17M4-6 | reverse complement strand
ATGGCAAAGTCAAAGTTTGAGCGCAATAAGCCGCACTGCAACATCGGCACGATCGGTCACGTTGACCACGGCAAGACGACGCTGACGGCGGCGATCACGAAGTATTTCGGCGATTTCAAGGCGTACGACCAGATCGACGGCGCGCCCGAGGAGAAGGCCCGCGGGATCACGATCTCGACGGCGCACGTGGAATACGAGACCGAGAACCGTCACTACGCGCATGTCGACTGCCCCGGCCACGCCGACTACGTCAAGAACATGATCACCGGTGCGGCGCAGATGGACGGCGCGATCCTGGTGGTGAACGCCGCTGACGGCCCGATGCCGCAGACGCGCGAGCACATCCTGCTGGGCCGCCAGGTCGGCATCCCGGCGATGGTGGTGTTCCTCAACAAGGTCGACCAGGTCGACGACGAGGAGCTGCTCGAACTGGTCGAGATGGAAGTGCGCGAACTGCTGTCGGCCTACGATTTCCCGGGCGACGACGTTCCGATCATCGCAGGCTCGGCCCTGGCCGCCATGGAAGGCCGCGATCCCGAGATCGGCGAAGAGAAGATCAAGGCGCTGATGGCCGCTGTCGACGAGTACATCCCGCAGCCGCCGCGCGCCACCGACCAGCCGTTCCTGATGCCGATCGAAGACGTGTTCTCGATCTCGGGCCGCGGCACGGTTGTGACCGGCCGGGTCGAGCGTGGCGTCGTGAACGTCGGCGACGAACTGGAAATCGTCGGCATCCGCGACACCAAGAAGACCACCTGCACCGGTGTCGAGATGTTCCGCAAGCTGCTGGACCGCGGTGAGGCAGGCGACAACATCGGCGCGCTGCTGCGCGGCATCGACCGTGACGGCGTGGAGCGTGGCCAGGTGCTGTGCAAGCCCGGTTCGGTCAAGCCGCACACCAAGTTCGAGGCCGAGGCGTACATCCTGACCAAGGAAGAGGGTGGCCGTCACACGCCGTTCTTCGCCAACTACCGCCCGCAGTTCTACTTCCGCACGACGGATGTGACCGGCACGGTGAACCTGCCCGAGGGCACGGAGATGGTGATGCCGGGCGACAACCTGAAGTTCGAGGTCGAGCTGATCGCCCCGATCGCGATGGAAGAAAAGCTGCGCTTCGCCATCCGCGAAGGCGGCCGCACCGTCGGCTCCGGCGTCGTCGCAAAAATCATCGAGTAATTGGCGCGCGCGCCACTGCTCAACGGGTGCGCAGCGATGCGCACCTCAAGAATACGGGTTCGATGAGGGGGCGGGGTGATCCCGCCTCTTCCTCTCAACTCTCACGCCGCGAAAGGCCAAGACTATGCAAAGCCAGAACATTCGCATTCGGCTCAAGGCTTTCGATTTCCGCGTCCTGGATGCCAGCACGCAGGAAATCGTGAACACCGCCAAGCGGACCGGTGCCGCCGTGCGCGGGCCGATCCCGCTGCCGAACAAGATCGAGAAATTCACCGTTCTGCGTGGACCCCACGTGAACAAGAAATCCCGCGATCAGTTCGAAATCCGGACGCACAAGCGTCTGTTGGACATTGTTGACCCGACCCCCCAGACCGTGGACGCGCTGATGAAGCTCGACCTCGCCGCTGGCGTGGACGTCGAGATCAAGATTTAAGGGGGGCTTGGGAACATGCGCTCTGGAATCATCGCAAAGAAAGTCGGCATGACCCGGCTGTTCATGGAAGACGGCAAGCAGATCCCTGTGACCGTTCTTCATGTCGACAACCTGCAGGTCGTGGCCACGCGCACGGCGGAACAGCACGGCTATTCCGCGGTTCAGCTGGGCACCGGCCAGATCAAAGCCAAGAACGTCTCCAAAGCCATGCGCGGCCACTTCGCCGTTGCCAAGGTGGAACCCAAGCGCAAGGTCGCCGAGTTCCGCGTGGCCGAGGAAAACCTGATCGCCGTGGGTGAAGAGATCACTGCCGACCATTACTTCGAAGGTCAGTACGTGGACGTCTCGGGCACCTCGATCGGTAAGGGCTTTGCCGGTGCCATGAAGCGGCACAACTTCGGCGGCCTGCGCGCATCGCACGGTGTGTCGATCAGCCACCGTTCGCACGGCTCGACCGGTCAGTGTCAGGATCCGGGCAAGGTCTTCAAAGGCAAGAAGATGGCCGGCCACATGGGCGCCGCCAAGGTGACGACGCAGAACCTGCAAGTGGTCAAGACCGATGCCGAACGCGGCATCATCATGATCAAGGGTGCTGTGCCGGGCTCCAAGGGTGGTTGGGTGACGATCAAGGACGCGGTCAAGAAGCCGACGCCCGAAAACATCATCCTGCCCGCCGCCCTGCGCTCTGCCGCCGAGGAAGCCAAGCGTCTGGCTGAAGAAGCCGCCGCCGCCGCCGCCGAGGAAGCCGCCGCCGCAGAAGCCGCCGCAGCAGCCGAAGCAGCCGCCGCCGAAGAAGCCGCGCTGAAAGAGGCCGAGGCCGCCATTGAAGCGGACAAGGATGACGCCAACGACCAGAGCGAAACTCTGGACGAGAAGAAGGAAGGCGACGCATGAAAATCGACGTGATCAAACTGGACGGCGGCAAGGCCGGGTCGGTCGATCTCGGCGACGAGGTCTTTGGCCTCGAGCCGCGCGCCGATATCCTGCACCGTGTGGTCCGCTGGCAGCGCAACAAGGCGCAGGCCGGCACCCACTCGACGCTGGGCCGTTCCGAAGTCAGCTATTCGACCAAGAAGATCTATCGCCAGAAGGGCACCGGCGGCGCACGCCACGGCTCCCGCAAGGCGCCGATCTTCCGCTCGGGTGGCATCTACAAGGGCCCCGTGCCCCGCAGCCACGCCCATGACCTGCCGAAAAAGGTCCGCGCGCTCGGTCTCAAGCATGCCCTGTCGGCGAAAGCCAAGGCAGGCGAGCTGGTGATCATCGAGAACGCGGAATCCGACGGCAAGACCGGTGCACTGGCCAAGCAGATCAAGGATCTGGGCTGGAAGCGCACGCTGATCATCGATGGTGCGTCCGTGAACGAGGGCTTTGCCCGCGCCGCGGCCAACATCGCCGATGTCGACGTGCTGCCGAGCATGGGCGCAAACGTCTATGACATCCTCCGCCGTGACACACTGGTGCTCACCAAGGCGGCTGTCGAAGCACTGGAGGCTCGTCTGAAATGAGCGCGAAAGCAGAACATTACGATGTGATCCGCAAGCCGATCGTGACCGAAAAGACGACCATGGCGTCTGAAAACGGCGCGGTGGTGTTCGAGGTCGATATCGCCGCCAACAAGCCGCAGATCAAAGAGGCCGTCGAGACGCTCTTTGGTGTGAAGGTGAAGGCGGTGAACACCACGATCACCAAGGGCAAGGTGAAGCGCTTCCGCGGCCAGCTCGGCCGTCGTCGGGACGTGAAAAAGGCCTATGTGACGCTCGTCGAGGGCAACACCATCGACGTGACCACCGGTCTTTGAGCGGCGGTGGGTTGAAAACCCACCCTACGCGAAATTTCACCCCGGCTGCGAAAGCGGCCGGGGTTTTTTGTCCTGATTGGCAGTTTCTTTAGGTGTTCGTTTCCTGACGACCCCTAGACCTAGGCGGATGGAGGTTGGTGAGCCTTGTCACTCGGCACGGAATCGCGGCCGCCTTCGGCGGCCGCCGTGCCAGCGCCGGACCGGTCCCATGGGATGGCGCTTTGGCTGCCTTTGGTACTTAGCTTGCCGCGACGATGTCCTTGGCCACCATTAAGCGCATCCGCTGACCCGTCAGATGCGCCGCCCCCCGGTCCGGCGCTGGCACGACAGGGCGATCCGCAAAGCCGTCTTCTGGCGGCACCCACTTGACCCTCCCCCCATCCTCCCCTAAACGACCCCATCGGCCACGCCCCGGATTCGTCCGGGGCTTGGCTTTTGGTCGCAAGGCCATACCGAACCGGGGACCTTCGGGGCCCTATACCATCGGCGGGAGTTCACACCCCGCCCAAACATAGCGGTCCAAACGGGCCGCATCTGCTAACGGAAGACAGAAAGCATGGCACTCAAGTCGTATAAGCCGACGACGCCGGGCCAGCGCGGGCTGGTGCTGATCGACCGTTCGGAACTGTGGAAAGGACGCCCCGTCAAATCCCTCACCGAGGGTCTGACGAAATCGGGTGGCCGGAACAACACCGGACGTATCACATCACGCCGCCGCGGTGGTGGGGCGAAACGCCTTTACCGGATCGTCGATTTCAAACGCTCCAAGTTCGATGTCAGCGCGACCGTCGCGCGTATCGAATATGACCCCAACCGCACGGCCTTCATCGCGCTCGTCCAGTATGACGATGGCGAACAGGCGTACATCCTGGCGCCGCAGCGCCTGGCCATCGGCGACAAGGTCGTCGCCAGTGCAAAGGCTGACATCAAGCCGGGCAACGCGATGCCGTTCTCGGGCATGCCGATCGGGACAATCGTTCACAACATCGAACTGAAGCCGGGCAAGGGTGGCCAGATCGCCCGCGCGGCAGGCACCTATGCCCAGTTCGTCGGTCGTGACGGCGGTTACGCCCAGATCCGCCTGAGCTCGGGCGAATTGCGCCTGGTGCGTCAGGAATGCATGGCCACCGTCGGTGCCGTGTCGAACCCCGACAACTCCAACCAGAACCTCGGCAAGGCGGGCCGCGTCCGGCACATGGGCAAGCGCCCCTCGGTGCGGGGTGTCGTGATGAACCCGATCGACCACCCGCACGGCGGTGGTGAAGGCCGGACCTCTGGTGGTCGTCACCCGGTGACCCCGTGGGGCAAGCCGACCAAGGGTGCCAAGACCCGGAACAAGAACAAAGCGTCCCAAAAGCTGATCATCCGCTCGCGGCACGCCAAGAAGAAAGGGCGGTAATCCATGACGCGCTCTGTTTGGAAAGGTCCCTTCGTTGACGCCTATGTGCTCAAGAAGGCCGAAGCGGCCCGCGAAAGCGGCCGCAACGAAGTCATCAAGATCTGGTCGCGCCGCTCGACGATCCTGCCCCAGTTCGTGGGTCTGACGTTTGGCGTTTATAACGGCCAGAAGCACATCCCCGTCAACGTCTCCGAAGACATGATCGGCCAGAAGTTCGGTGAGTATTCGCCGACGCGGACCTATTACGGTCACGCCGCCGACAAGAAAGCCAAGAGGAAGTAAGCCATGGGCAAGGATAAAAATCCCCGCCGCGTGGCGGACAACGAAGCGATGGCCAAGCTGCGCATGCTGCGCACCAGCCCGCAAAAGCTGAACCTTGTGGCGCAGCTGATCCGTGGCAAGAAGGTGGAAAAGGCGCTCAGCGATCTCACCTTCTCGAAAAAGCGGATCGCGGAGGATGTGAAGAAGTGCCTTCAGTCCGCCATCGCCAATGCCGAGAACAACCACAACCTTGACGTCGACGAACTGGTCGTCGCCGAGGCCTACGTGGGCAAAAACCTTGTGATGAAGCGTGGCCGTCCGCGTGCCCGTGGTCGGTTCGGCGCCCTGCGCAAGCCGTTCTCGGAACTCACCATCAAGGTGCGTCAGATCGAGGAGCAAGCCTAATGGGTAACAAGACAAATCCGATCGGCATGCGTCTTCAGGTCAACCGCACCTGGGACAGCCGCTGGTACGCAGACACCAAGGACTACGGCAACCTGTTGCTGGAAGACCTGGCCATCCGTGCGTTCATCCATGATGAGTGCAAGCAGGCCGGTGTCGCGCGCGTGATCATCGAACGTCCGCACAAAAAGTGCCGCGTGACCGTTCACACCGCCCGTCCGGGCGTCATCATCGGCAAGAAAGGCGCGGACATCGAAACGCTCCGCAAGAAGCTTGCCCGGATGACCAATTCGGAACTGCACCTGAACATCGTCGAGGTGCGCAAGCCGGAACTGGACGCGCAGCTTGTGGGCGAGTCGATCGCGCAGCAGCTGGAGCGTCGTGTCTCCTTCCGCCGCGCGATGAAACGTGCCGTGCAGAACGCCATGCGCATGGGGGCCCTGGGCATCCGTGTGAACGTCGCGGGCCGCCTTGGCGGTGCCGAGATCGCCCGGACCGAATGGTACCGCGAGGGCCGCGTGCCCCTGCACACCCTGAGGGCCGATATCGATCACGCCTCGGTCGAGGCGGAGACCGCATACGGCATCATCGGGATCAAGGTCTGGATCTTCAAAGGCGAGATCATGGAGCACGACCCGCAAGCGCGTGACCGCAAGGCACAGGAACTCCAGGACGGCCCGGCACCTCGCGGTGCAGGCGGGCGTCGCTAAGGGGGAATGACAGATGCTTCAACCGAAACGCACAAAATTCCGCAAGCAGTTCAAGGGTCGGATCTCCGGCCTGGCGAAGGGCGGTAGCGACCTCAACTTCGGCACCTACGGCCTCAAGGCCCTGCAGCCCGAGCGTGTGACAGCGCGTCAGATCGAAGCGGCCCGCCGCGCGATGACCCGCCACATGAAACGTCAGGGCCGGGTCTGGATCCGGATCTTCCCGGACACGCCGGTGACCTCCAAGCCCACCGAAGTTCGGATGGGTAAGGGTAAGGGCTCCGTCGATTTCTGGGCCTGCAAGGTCAAGCCCGGTCGCGTGATGTTCGAGATCGACGGTGTCGGCGAAGACGTGGCCCGCGAGGCGCTGCGTCTGGCGGCCATGAAACTGCCGATCAAGACCCGCGTCGTCGTTCGCGAAGACTGGTAAACGGCGCGCTTTTCGCACCGATTAAGATGAAAGAGCCCCTGCTGGAAAGCAGGGGCTCTTTATTTTTGCCGCGCGGCTCGGGTGGTGGGGTTAGCCCTTCGCGATCCATTCCTTTGCCGCGTCCAGTTCGTCGTCGTCGAACTGCTTGACCTTGGCGTTGATGAATTTCGACGCCAACCGCTCTCCCAGCTTGATGTAGCGTGCCGATCCGACGATCGCCATCCGGTCCACCAGGGACCGGTGGTCGCGCACCAGCGACAGGTGCTCGCCAAGCGCGGCCAGCCCCTGCCAGCCGTCGAACTCGCGCAGATCCAGCAAAAGCTTGAAACCGTCATTGGCACGGATGAAGGCGTCGAGGTCCTGTTCCTCCTCGTCGTAGACCGCCGCGTCGAGCTTGCCCATGAGTTGCACGTGCAGCACACCGCCGCCGAGGTCGGTCTGGTGAATGGCGCCCAGCGATTCCGTCAGCCAGCGGTGCGCCTCGTCCTGCTCGGACAGATCAAAAACCGCCACGGGGCAGGGCATGAAGATGCTGAACGCCTTGACCGCGCGGACCACCCATTTGGTTTCTGCCACCAGCGCGACGCGATCGAAGCCGCGCCAATGCTTGAGCCCAACACGCATGTCCTCGAAGAGGGCGCCCAGCGTGTAGTCCTTGAAATCGCTTTCGACGCGGACAAGCAGCCGCAACCGCTCGTGCTCTTCGATGGCGGCTTCCAGGGCGGGGATCAGAACGGTTTCATAATCCTCCTGGCTGACCGTGCCCGCGATGCGGAATCCCAGAAGGTTCTCGTGAGACAGGGACATCTTTTCGATCATGGCAGTTCTCCTTACCGAAGATGATCATCCAGCGATGCTAGCATACAAAGCCGATGCGCGTCTTGATCCAGAACAAGCGCCGGGGCCTCTCGCCAGCCCCGGTCGGCTCGGCTAAGACACGGGGCATGGCCCAGATCGATTCCCTTTTTGTCACCCGTCTTTACCGCGCGCACCTGTCCGAGCAGGGCAAGGCGCCGGATGCGGATGAGCTTGCCGCGTCGTGCTATTCCATTGCCGAGGATGACGAGGCAGGGCAGGCCTGGTGCGAGGAGAACGGCTATCCCGGCTACACCTCCTATGCCTCGCTCACCGATCTTGGCTGGCGCTTTCCGATCTTCAAGGATCTGGTGAAGCTGCTGGACAAGCACGTGAAGGCCTTCGCCAAAGATCTGCAATTCGATCTCGACGGCAAGAAGCTCAAGCTGGAAGATATCTGGATCAACATCCTGCCCGAAGGCGGCACCCACGGGTCACACATCCACCCGCATTCGGTGATTTCGGGCACCACCTACGTGGCGATGCCCGATGGCGCCTCGGCGCTGAAGCTGGAGGACCCGCGCCTACCGATGATGATGGCGGCCCCAGCCCGTGTGAAAGACGCCCGTCCCGAGATGCGCCAGTTCACCTATGTTTCACCGCAGGTGGGTGAGGTGCTGCTATGGGAAAGCTGGCTGCGCCACGAGGTGCCGATGAACATGTCCGAGGATGAGCGGATTTCGGTCAGTTTCAACTACGGCTGGGGGTAAGGAGCCGCCTGGACACCGGCTGAATACCAAGTGGCCGTTTTCAGAAAGGGTCGCGCCGCGTGGCCTGGGAAATTACCGGTTGATCCTGCGCCCGAAGCCTCCTATACGGCGCGTTCATCCACCTCCACCGGGAATCAGGGTGACCCGCGCAACGACGGGGCCCTCCGGTGATTGTTGAACAAAGGAAGGGCGACATGAACGCCAAGGAACTGCACGACAAGACGCCGGACCAGCTCCGGGACGAGCTTGTGTCGCTGAAGAAAGAGGCCTTCAACCTCCGCTTTCAGCAGGCGACCGGCCAGATGGAAAACACCGCACGCATGAAGACCGTCCGCCGCAACGTGGCGCGCGTCAAGACCGTGCTGAACCAGAAAGCCGCGCAAGCGGCCGCAGAATAAGGAGCGCAACGATGCCCAAACGTATCCTGCAAGGCACCGTGACCTCCACGGCCAACGCCCAGACCGTCACCGTGTCGGTCGAGCGTCGCTTCAAGCACCCGGTTCTGCAAAAGACGATCCGTAAGTCCAAGAAATACCGGGCTCACGACGAAGCTGAGAAATTCAGCGTCGGCGACACCGTGCGCATCATCGAATGCGCGCCCAAGTCGAAAACCAAGCGCTGGGAGGTGGTGGCCGAGTAAGCCCCCGCAATCCGGTTTGAACGAAACCATGGGGACAAGGCAATAACGCCCCCCAAAGGTCAGGAGAAACCACATGATCCAGATGCAGACCAATCTGGATGTCGCTGACAATTCCGGTGCTCGCCGGGTTCAGTGCATCAAGGTCCTGGGTGGTTCCAAGCGTCGTTACGCCTCTGTTGGCGACATCATTGTCGTCTCGGTGAAGGAAGCCATCCCGCGCGGCCGCGTGAAAAAGGGCGATGTCCGCAAGGCCGTCGTCGTGCGCACCGCCAAGGAAGTCCGTCGCGATGACGGCACCGCCATCCGTTTCGACCGCAACGCCGCCGTCATCCTGAACAACGCAGGTGAGCCGGTCGGTACCCGTATCTTCGGGCCAGTGGTGCGTGAACTGCGCGCGAAGAACTTCATGAAGATCATTTCGCTTGCTCCGGAGGTGCTGTAATGGCTGCCAAACTCCGCAAAGGTGACAAGGTCATCGTTCTCGCCGGCAAGGACAAGGGCAAGCAGGGCACCATCGCCTCTGTCGATCCCAAGTCCGGCAAAGCCGTTGTCGAAGGCGTGAACATGGCGATCCGTCACACCCGTCAGAGCCAGTCCAGCCAGGGCGGACGCATCCCCAAGGCGATGCCGATCGACCTGAGCAACCTGGCCATCGTAGATGCAAACGGCAAACCCACCCGCGTCGGCTTCAAGATCGAAGGCGACAAGAAGGTGCGTGTGGCCAAGACCACGGGGGATGTGATCGATGCTTGATGACGCAACCTACACCCCGCGGCTCGAGGCGCTCTTTCAGAGCACCATCAAGGCCGCGATGAAGGAAGAGTTCGGTTACAAGAACGACATGCAGATCCCGCGTCTGGACAAGATCGTTCTGAACATCGGCTGCGGTGCCGAAGCCGTGCGCGACTCCAAAAAGGCCAAGTCGGCCCAGGACGACCTCACTGCGATCGCGGGCCAGAAGGCCGTCGTGACCAAGGCGAAGAAGTCGATCGCCGGTTTCCGGGTCCGTGAAGAGATGCCGCTGGGCGCCAAGGTAACCCTGCGTGCCGACCGCATGTACGAATTCCTGGATCGCCTGATCACCGTCGCGATGCCCCGCATCCGTGACTTCCGCGGTGTGAAGCCGTCCTTCGACGGCCGTGGCAACTTTGCCATGGGTCTCAAGGAACACATCGTCTTTCCCGAGATCGAATTCGACAAGGTCGACGAGGTCTGGGGCATGGACATCAACATCACCACCACCGCTGCGACCGACGCGGAAGCCAAAGCGCTGTTGAAGCATTTCAACATGCCGTTCACCAGCTGAGGGGATCCGACACATGGCAAAGAAATCCATGATCGAACGCGAGAAGAAGCGCCAGCGTCTGGTGGCCAAGTATGCGGCCAAGCGCGCTGAACTCAAAGAACTCGCCAACGACGAAAGCAAGCCGTTCGAGGAGCGTTTCAAGGCGCGCCTCAAGCTGGCTGAACTGCCGCGCAACAGCTCGGCAACCCGTCTTCACAACCGCTGCCAGCTTACGGGGCGTCCGCACGCCTATTACCGCAAGCTGAAAATCAGCCGTATCATGCTGCGCGACCTTGGCTCCAAGGGTCAGTTGCCCGGCATGGTCAAGTCGAGCTGGTAAGGAGGGCATGATATGAACGATCCTATCGGCGATATGCTCACCCGGATCCGCAACGCACAGATGCGCGGCAAATCCACGGTGATCACGCCCGCCTCCAAGCTGCGCGCCTGGGTGCTCGATGTGCTCGCGGACGAAGGCTATATTCGCGGCTACGAGAAAACCACTGGCATCGACGGCCACCCGGCCATCGAGATCAGCCTCAAGTACTTCGATGGCACCCCTGTAATTCGCGAACTCAAGCGTGTTTCCACGCCGGGCCGTCGCGTCTACATGGGCGTCAAGGACATCCCCGTGGTCCGTCAGGGCCTGGGTGTGTCGATTGTCAGCACCGCCAAGGGCGTGATGTCGGATGCAAGCGCACGCAGCCAGAATGTCGGCGGCGAAGTGCTCTGCACCGTATTCTAAGGGGGAACGGCAATGTCTCGTATCGGGAAGAAACCGATCCAGGTGCCTTCGGGCGTGAATGTCACGCTGTCGGGCCAGACGGTCGAGGTCAAGGGCCCGAAAGGCACCCAGACCTTCACCGCCACCGACGATGTGACCATCACGGTCGAGGACAGCGTCGTCACTGTGACGCCGCGCGGCAAGTCCAAGCGCGCGCGCCAGCAGTGGGGCATGTCCCGCACGGTGATCGCGAACATGGTCCACGGCGTGTCGGACGTGTTCAAGAAAGAGCTTGAGATCCGCGGCGTGGGTTACCGGGCGCAGGTGCAGGGCAATGTCCTGAAACTGAACCTCGGCTACAGCCACGACGTGAACTTTGATATCCCCGCTGGAGTGACGGTGACCGCCGCCAAGCCGACTGAGATCACCGTCGAAGGCGGTAATCTTCAGCAGGTTGGTCAAGTGGCCGCCAATATTCGTGACTGGCGTCGGCCCGAGCCCTACAAGGGCAAGGGCATCCGCTACAAGGACGAGTATATCTTCCAGAAGGAAGGCAAGAAGAAGTAAGGACGGACAGCAATGGCCAACAGCAAACGAGATCTGTTCCAGAAGCGCCGTCTGCGCGTACGGAACAAGCTGCGCAAGGTAAATGCAGGGCGCGTGCGCCTGAGCGTGCACCGCAGCAACAAGAACATCAGCGTTCAGCTGATCGACGATGTGAAGGGCGTGACACTCGCTTCGGCCTCCTCAATGGAGAAGGACCTGGGCGTCGTCGGCAAGAACAACGTGGAAGCCGCCACCAAGGTGGGCACCACGATTGCCGAGCGTGCCAAGAAGGCCGGTGTGGAAGAAGCGTATTTCGACCGCGGCGGTTTCCTGTTTCACGGGCGCGTCAAGGCCCTGGCCGACGCCGCACGCGAGGCAGGCCTCAAGATCTGATCGGTTCGGGCGGTTTCGGCCGCCCGACCGTCATGCGTAGGGTGGGTTTTCAACCCACCTTCGGCAGACCAAGCGAAGGCGGTGCGCCGCCTCGATGATCCGGGCACCGGCGCAGGCCGGGCACTTGGATTGAGACCAATGATGGCGCCGCGCGCGCCGCACCGAAAGGACGTCAGATGGCAAGAGACGACAACCGTGGGGGCCGCCGCAACCAGCGCGACGAGACTCCGGAATTTGCAGATCGCCTGGTCGCGATCAACCGCGTTTCCAAGACCGTGAAAGGCGGCAAGCGTTTCGGCTTTGCCGCGCTGGTGGTCGTGGGTGACCAGAAGGGGCGCGTGGGCTTTGGCAAGGGCAAGGCCAAGGAGGTCCCCGAGGCCATCCGCAAGGCGACCGAGCAGGCCAAGCGCAAGATGATGCGCGTGCCGCTGCGCGAAGGCCGCACGCTGCACCACGACATCGAAGGCCGCCATGGTGCGGGCAAGGTCGTGATGCGCACCGCGCCGCAGGGTACCGGTATCATCGCCGGTGGTCCGATGCGTGCCGTGTTCGAGATGCTGGGCGTGCAGGACGTGGTTGCCAAGTCGACCGGGTCGCAGAACCCCTACAACATGATCCGCGCCACGCTGGACGGCCTGTCGAAAGAACAGTCGCCCCGCAACGTCGCACAGCGTCGTGGCAAGAAGGTTGCCGATATCCTTGGCAACAAGGACGAAGCGCCCGCCGCAGAGCCGGCCGAAGCGTAAGGAAACAGAAACATGGCAAAAACCATCGTTGTTCAGCAGATCGGCTCGCCGATCCGCCGCCCCGCCAAGCAGCGCCAGACCCTGATCGGGCTTGGCCTCAACAAGATGAACAAGACCCGCGAGCTTGAAGACACCCCCGCCGTGCGCGGCATGGTCGCCAAGATCCCGCACATGGTCAAGATCATCGAAGAGCGCGGCTGACCCCTGTACCGGGTTCCTTGAGGAAACCGGACCGGATTTTTCAGGAAATCCGTGTGCATAAAGATCGAACGCCTCCGCCCCAGGGTGGGGGCGTTTCGCGTTTCCGGACTGTGTTCTGCTGAGCGCCGCGAGGCCGTTTTCCGGCGATCCGAAAGTGTATGTCGCTTTTTGCCGCCAAAGGGCGTTCAATTCCATCGCGCGGCCAGAGAGTCGCGCCAACGGAGGAGGAGAGACCATGACCACCTACAAAGGCGGCTGCGACCACGTGCATGTCCATGCAGAAGGCGAGCCCATCGACAACCACGAATGTCACTGCAACGTGTGCAAGAACGTGACCGGCCAGCACACCACCCATGTGGCCTTTTACAACTACGGCGACATCACCGTGGATCATCCCGAACGGATCGCCCGCCAGCCCTTCAACGCCGACAATCCCGGCGGTCCGCTGGAACTCTGCACATGCACCGAATGCGGCACGCCGCTGATGCTGGACGACAAGGAAAAGCGCATCCGCGTCGCGGTGCCCAACGTCATGGGCTATGACGACGCTGCCTTTCCAAAAGCCGATTACCACGCGTTCTACGACGACTCCAAAGGCTACGAAAAGCCGAGTGACGGCCGTCCGGTCTACGAAGGCCTGCGCCCGGATTTCACTTGGCCCGCCCCGGCCTGACGGGTTCGGCCTTTTACGTGCGAGGGGCGCTGCCCCTCGCGCTCCCCGAAGTATTTCCGGGCAGATGAAGCGGGTATGTGCGGGCGTGGCCCCTTGATCCCGGGGCGGCGGACGTCTATACGCCCGCAGTGGTCCGAAGGGACCCGATTCACATCAGTATATGCCGCGTGGGCCCCATCCGTCGCTGGGGGGCCTTTCCGGCACAGGAGAAGCGACAATGAAACTGCACGAACTGCGCGACAACGACGGCGCAACCAAACGCAAGAAGCGGATCGGCCGTGGTGCCGGGTCCGGCATGGGCAAGACCGGTGGCCGGGGTATCAAGGGCCAGAAATCCCGTTCGGGTGTGGCGATCAACGGCTACGAAGGTGGCCAGATGCCGCTTTACCAGCGCCTGCCCAAGCGCGGCTTCAACAAGCCGAACCGCAAGTCTTTTGCGGTGGTCAACCTCGGCCTGATCCAGAAATTCGTCGAAGCGGGCAAACTGGATGCCAGCTCTGCCATCACCGAGGACGCGCTGGTGGCGTCGGGTCTGGTGCGCCGCAAACTGGACGGCGTGCGGGTTCTGGCCAAGGGCGATATCAGCACCAAGATCGACCTGCAGGTCACTGGCGCCTCCAAATCCGCGGTAGATGCCGTGGAAAAGGCCGGCGGCTCACTGACCATCACGGCGGCGACAGCGGCTGAATAAGCGGTTGTGAGCGGTGCCTTCGCCGCTTACATAAGCACCAGGTTTTATACGACGCCGCCCGAGCCGTAAGACCGCTCCGGGCGGCGTTTGTCTGACAAGAGAGATCCCGTATGGCATCCGCAGTAGAACAAATGGCCGCGAACACGAGCTGGTCGGCTCTGGGCAAGGCGACGGATCTGCGCAACCGCATCCTGTTCACGCTTGGCCTTCTGATCGTTTACCGGCTGGGCACGTTCATCCCGGTGCCGGGCATCGACGGTCTGGCCCTGCAGCAGTTCATGGAACAGGCAGGCCAGGGCATTGGCGGCATGGTCAGCATGTTCACCGGCGGCGCGCTGGGGCGGATGGGGATCTTTGCGCTTGGCATCATGCCTTATATCTCGGCCTCGATCATCGTGCAGTTGATGACGTCGATGGTGCCCGCGCTCGAACAGCTCAAGAAAGAGGGCGAGCAGGGGCGCAAGAAGATCAACCAGTACACACGCTACGGCACGGTGCTGCTGGCGCTGTTCCAGGCCTACGGCCTTGCCGTCAGCCTCGAAGCCGGTGATCTGGCCCATGACCCGGGGCTTTATTTCCGCGCCTCCTGCGTCATCACTTTGGTCGGCGGCACGATGTTCCTGATGTGGCTGGGTGAGCAGATCACTGCCCGCGGCATCGGCAACGGCATTTCGCTGATCATCTTCGTCGGCATCATCGCCGAGGTGCCCGCGGCGCTGGCGCAGTTCTTTGCCAGCGGTCGCAGCGGCGCGATCAGCCCCGCCGTGATCATCGGCGTGATCGTCATGGTCGTGGCGGTGATCATGTTCGTGGTCTTCATGGAACGCGCCCTGCGCAAGATCACCATTCAATATCCGCGCCGTCAGGTCGGCATGAAGATGACCGAGGCGCAGAATAGCCACCTGCCGGTCAAGGTGAACCCGGCGGGCGTGATCCCGGCGATCTTTGCCTCGTCGCTGCTGCTGCTACCGACGACCATCGCGACCTTCAGTCAGGCGGGCCAGACCGGGCCGATCATGTCGACGATCCTGGCCTATTTCGGACCGGGCCAGCCGCTTTATCTGTTGTTCTTCGCCGCGATGATCGTGTTCTTTGCCTATTTCTACACGTTCAACGTGTCGTTCAAACCCGATGATGTGGCCGAGAACCTGAAGAACCAGAACGGCTTTGTTCCCGGCATCCGCCCGGGCAAGAAGACCGCCGATTACCTGGAATACGTGGTCAACCGCGTGCTGGTCCTGGGCTCTGCCTACCTTGCCGCGGTCTGCCTCTTGCCGGAAATTCTGCGCGGCCAGTTCGCCATCCCGTTCTATTTCGGCGGCACGTCGGTTCTGATCGTGGTGAGCGTCACCATGGACACCATCCAGCAGGTGCAAAGCCATCTTCTGGCGCATCAATACGAAGGTCTTATCCAGAAATCCCAGCTGCGTGGTAAGGGTAAGGCGCGCAAAAACAGGGGGCCCGCACGCCGATGAACATTATCCTTCTTGGGCCGCCGGGGGCGGGCAAAGGCACTCAGGCACGGTTTCTGGTCGATGAGCGGAATATGATCCAGCTCTCCACCGGCGACATGCTGCGCGAGGCCAAGGACAGCGGCACCGAGATGGGCAATATCGTGGCCGACGTGATGGCCAAGGGCGAGCTGGTGACGGACGAGATCGTCATCGGGCTGATCCGGGAAAAGCTGCAGGGCGACAAGCAGGGCGGAGTCATCTTCGACGGTTTTCCGCGCACGCTGGCCCAGGCGGACGCGCTGGCGACACTGCTGGACGATTGCGGCGAAACGCTGGATGCCGTGATCGAGATGCAGGTGGACGACGAGGCGCTGGTGGACCGGATCACCGCACGCTCGACCTGCGGGAACTGCGGTGAGGTTTACAACGATCACACCAAGCCGATTCCCGACGACGGGGTCTGCACCAACTGCTGCGAAAAGGCCGAATTCAAGCGCCGCGCCGATGACAACGCCGACAGCCTCAAGCAGCGGCTGATGGAGTACTACAAGAAAACCTCGCCGCTTCTGGGCTATTATTACGCCAAGGGCCAACTGCGGTCGGTCGATGGTCTGGGCGAAATGGCGGATGTCAAAGCGGCCATCGCGCGGGTTCTGGACGCCTGACGCAGGGTCAGCTGGGGCGGCTCCTTGGACCTCGATTTCGCAGCCGTCGCGGGGGTAGACGGGGCGCTGTGAAAACGGGGTTGACGCCCCTTCGAAATACCCATACCCACCCCTATCTCTGACCGAGAATCGCCTTTGCGAAATGGTTAACAAATCATTCGCAAGATCACCTGATCAGCCCCAAGCCCGCAGGCGCCCGCCTCGGGCTTGATGTTGTGAAAAAAGGGTCTGGAACTACGGACCCGCAACGAAAAGGAAAGTGACACGTGGCACGTATCGCCGGCGTTAACATCCCGACCCACAAGCGGGTCCCGATCGCCCTGACCTACATCACCGGAATCGGCCATGCCTCGGCCAAGTCGATCTGCGAAGCCGTGAACATCGACGCGTCGCGTCGCGTCAACGAGCTGAGCGACGCCGAAGTTCTGGCCGTGCGCGAGCACATCGACGCCAACTACACCGTCGAAGGCGACCTGCGCCGCGAAACGCAGATGAACATCAAGCGCCTGATGGACCTTGGCTGCTACCGCGGTCTGCGCCACCGCCGCAACCTGCCGGTGCGCGGTCAGCGGACCCACACCAACGCACGCACCCGCAAAGGCCCCGCAAAGGCCATTGCCGGCAAGAAGAAATAAGGGAGGGCTGACAGAATGGCACGCGATACCCGCCGTACCACGAAGAAGAAGGTCTCCAAGAACATCGCCGCCGGTGTGGCGCATGTGAATTCTTCTTTCAACAACACCAAGATCCTGATCTCGGACGTGCAGGGCAACGCCATCTCGTGGTCGTCTGCCGGCACCATGGGCTTCAAGGGCTCGCGGAAATCGACCCCCTACGCTGCACAGCTGGCCGCCGAAGACGCGGGCAAGAAGGCGCAGGAACACGGCGTGAAAACGCTTGAAGTCGAAGTGCAGGGCCCTGGTTCGGGCCGTGAATCCGCACTGCGCGCCCTGGCCGCCGTCGGTTTCAACATCACCTCGATCCGTGATGTGACCCCGATGGCCCACAACGGCTGCCGCCCGCCGAAACGCCGCCGGGTCTGAGTCTATCGATTTTTGATTGAGGCCGCGCGCAGGCGCATGGCCTCAATTCGTCATTTTAACCTCGGGCGCTTTTGCCTTTCGGACATGAGGCCAAAGCAGGAATGGAGGGACGTATGATCCACAAGAACTGGGCTGAACTTATCAAGCCGACCCAGCTTGACGTGAAGCCGGGCAACGATCCGACCCGCGTGGCCACTGTCGTTGCCGAACCGCTGGAACGCGGCTTCGGCCTGACCCTGGGCAACGCGCTGCGCCGGGTTCTGCTGTCGTCGCTGCAGGGTGCGGCGATCACCTCGGTTCAGATCGACAACGTGCTGCACGAATTTTCGTCCGTGGCCGGTGTTCGTGAAGACGTGACAGACATCGTGCTGAACCTCAAGGGGGTCAGCCTGCGCATGGAAGTCGAAGGGCCCAAGCGCCTGTCGATCAATGCCAAGGGGCCGGGTGTCGTCACCGCCGGTGACATTTCCGAATCCAACGGCATCGAGGTTCTGAACAAGGACCACGTGCTGTGTCACCTGGACGATGGCGCGGACCTGTTCATGGAACTGACCGTCAACACCGGCAAGGGTTACGTGTCGGCCGACAAGAACAAGCCCGAGGATGCGCCCATCGGCATGATCCCGATCGACGCGATCTATTCGCCGGTCAACAAGGTCAGCTATGACGTGCAGCCGACCCGCGAAGGTCAGGTTCTGGACTATGACAAGCTGACGCTGAAGGTGGAAACCGACGGATCGATCACGCCGGAAGACGCGGTGGCCTATGCCGCCCGCATCCTGCAGGATCAGCTGTCGATCTTCGTCAACTTCGACGAGCCCGAAAGCGCCACCCGCCAGGACGACGATGACGGTCTCGAGTTCAACCCGCTGCTGCTCAAGAAAGTCGACGAGCTGGAGCTGTCGGTGCGGTCTGCCAACTGCCTGAAGAACGACAACATCGTCTATATCGGGGATCTGATCCAGAAGACCGAAGCCGAGATGCTGCGCACCCCGAACTTCGGCCGCAAATCCTTGAACGAGATCAAGGAAGTGCTGTCGGGTATGGGTCTGCACCTTGGCATGGATGTCGAGGACTGGCCGCCAGACAACATCGAAGACCTGGCCAAGAAGCTCGAAGACAGCTTCTAGGGCCGGTGGGTCACAGACCCACCCTACGACATCTGCGTAGGGTGGGTTTTCAACCCACCACCACCACCCGGGCATCCCGCCCCAATGACGGGCAGGACACGCATCCTGCCCCGGACAAAGCATCAGGCCAACCAAGGCCACAAAGGAGAAAGAAACATGCGTCACGCAAGAGGATACCGCCGCCTGAACCGCACCCACGAGCACCGCAAGGCGCTGTGGGCGAACATGGCCGGCTCTCTCATCGAACACGAACAGATCAAGACCACGCTGCCCAAGGCCAAAGAGCTCAAGCGCGTGATCGAAAAGCTGGTCACCCTGGGCAAGCGCGGCGATCTGCACGCGCGCCGTCAGGCCTCGGCCCAGCTCAAGCAGGACATGCACGTCGCCAAGCTCTTTGAAGTGCTGGGCCCGCGCTATGCCGAACGTCAGGGCGGCTATGTCCGCGTTCTGAAGGCCGGGTTCCGCTATGGCGACATGGCGCCGATGGCGATCATCGAATTCGTCGACCGCGACCGCGATGCGAAAGGTGCCGCCGACAAGGCCCGCACCGCCGCCGAGGAAGCTGCCGACAGCTGAGCGCCGCTCAGGGCCGACACAAAGAAACCCGCGCCAGCCCGGCGCGGGTTTTTCTTTTGGTCATACATCGGATCAGGCCGATCAGGCCGCGTCGAGTTCCTTCTTCACCAGCCGTTCGATCTCATCGACCGGATGGTTGGCGAGGTTCTTGTCGATCTCTGCGATCACCCGGTCGGTGACTTCCTTGTGCATTTCCTCGCGCAGAATCCCCAGGATTTTGGGGGCCGCGACGATCACCAGCTTTTCGAACCGGCCCGCATGGGCGTCCTCGTAAAGCCGGTCGGACAGATCGCTGGCAAACCGCTCTTTCTGAAGCTCGTGCCAGTCGGTGTCATCCAGCGCCGAGCGTTGCTGCACCCCGCCATCGTTCATCCGGCCCGGCCGGTTGGCCGATTGTTCCAGATCCGACGGGTTCTCTTCGGTCTGCTTTTCCATGAAGTCGAGATTCGGATCGGCGTGATCGGTCAGATTGCGCAGGAACAGGACCTTTTCGCTGTCCGTGACCACCACCCAGGTGCCTTGCTGAAGCTCTGCCATCTCAATCGTCCTTTCCGGTGCCGTGATGCCCGCCAAGGCCGCCCTGGCCCTGTTCGTCGGACTTGGTCACGCGGGTCGCGCCGGGGCGCGTTTCGGTCGCGCGTTTCAGGCTGTCACGCGTGCCGACCTTGCGTTCCAGATTGCCGTCGGCGCGGCCCTGCTGGCCGGGTGTCGGCACATCGTCAGTCAGCTCTTCCGTTTCGCTGCGTCCGTCTTTGGATCTCTGTCGCTCTGCCATTGCATCGCTCCTTGCTGATGGGGCGGGTGGCATCGGATCAATGCCACCCTGTCGAAGGGAAACGGCCGACGGGATGCCTCAGTTCCGCCGCGCGCTGTCCGGGGCGTTGATTTCGCGCCGCAGCTTGCGCATATGCAGGGCATGAAGCACCTGATTCCCGCATGGCTGGCCGTCGTGATCCTGGCGGTGTCGCCCGCGTCCGCCCCGGCGCAGCAAGAGGTCGTGCCGCAAAGCCGGGCCGAGATTTCGCTGACCTTCGCGCCGCTGGTGCGCGAGGCGGCCCCGGCGGTCGTCAACATCTATGCCAGCCGCGTCGTGCAGACCCGCAGCCCGTTTCAGGACGATCCGATCTTTGGCAATTTCTTCCGCGATTTCGGGCAGGCCCGGCCAAGGGTGCAGAATTCGCTCGGCTCCGGCGTAATCCTGTCGGAAGACGGCATCGTCGTGTCGAACTATCACGTGGTGGGGCAGGCGACCGACATCCGCGTGGTGCTGAACGACCGGCGCGAATATCAGGCAAGGGTGCTGCTGGGGGACGAGGAATCGGATTTGGCCATCCTGCGGCTCGACGGGGCGACGGACATGCCGCATCTGTCGCTGCGCGACAGCGACACGGTCGAGGTGGGCGAACTGGTGCTGGCCATCGGCAATCCTTTCGGCGTCGGTCAGACGGTCAGCAGCGGCATCGTGTCGGGGCTGGCGCGGTCGGGCACGGCCACGGGCAATGCACGGGGCTATTTCATCCAGACCGATGCGCCGATCAATCCGGGCAATTCCGGCGGGGCGCTCGTGGATGTGAAGGGGCGGCTGATCGGCGTCAACACCTCGATCCTGACACGCTCGGGCGGGTCGAACGGAATCGGCTTTGCGATCCCGTCAGCGCTGGTGGCGCAGTTCGTCGAACAGGCCCGCGCGGGCAACGACCGGTTTCAGCGGCCCTGGGCCGGCGTCAACGGCCAGCCGGTGGATGCGGATCTGTCGGAAAGCCTGGGGCTGAGCGTGCCGGGCGGGGTGATCCTGTCGCAGCTGCACGCGTTCAGCCCGTTCCGCGCCGCGGGCTTCACCACCGGCGATGTGGTGACGGCGGTGGACGGCCAGCCGGTGAATACGCCGCCCGAGATGCTTTATCGCATGTCGGTGCGCGGCATCGGGGCCGACGCGCAGGTCACGCGCCGCCGCGGCGGGGTGGAAGAAACCGTGGCCGTCACCATGATCGCGCCGCCGGATCAGCCGCCGCGCGATCAGCGCGAACTGGGCCGCCGCGACGTGCTTCCCGGGCTGGTGGTGGCCAACGCCAACCCCGCTGTCGTGGCGGAACTGGGGCTGCCCCTGACCGCCGACGGGGTGGTCGTGCTGGAACCGGGGCCGTACGGGGGCCGCGTCGGGCTTCGCCGCGGCGACATCCTGCGCAGCATCAACGGCGTTCCCATCCGCCGCCCGGGTGAGGTCGGGGACGTGCTGCGCCGCGCATCACCCCGCCTGCAGGTCGAGGCCGAGCGCGGCAATCGCCGCGTGTTCTTGCGGTTCCGGGGCTAGCTTTGGCGGATCTCTTCTCAGACCAGGACACCGGCGCGGTGCCCGACACCGCCCACCGGCCCCTGGCCGACCGGTTGCGCCCGCGCACCCTGGCCGAGGTTATCGGGCAAGAGCAGGTGCTGGGGCCGGATGCGCCGCTGGGCACGATGCTGGCGTCGGGATCGCTCGGGTCGCTGATCTTTTGGGGCCCGCCGGGGGTGGGCAAGACCACCATCGCCCGGCTTCTGGCCGATGAAACCGACCTGCATTTTGTCCAGATCAGTGCGATTTTCACCGGTGTGCCGGACCTGCGCAAGGTCTTTGACGCGGCGAAGCATCGGCGCGCGAACGGGCAGGGCACTTTGCTGTTCGTCGACGAAATCCACCGCTTCAACAAGGCGCAGCAGGACGGGTTCCTCCCGCATATGGAGGACGGGACGATCCTGCTGGTGGGGGCCACGACCGAAAACCCCAGCTTCGAGCTGAACGCCGCCGTTCTCAGCCGCGCGCAGGTGCTGGTGCTGGAGCGGCTGGACCTCGCTGATCTGGAACGCCTGACCCAGCGGGCGGAGAAAGAGATGGGTCGCGCTCTGCCGCTGAACGGCCCCGCGCGCGAGGCGCTGCTGGAGATGGCCGATGGCGACGGGCGCGCGCTCTTGAATCTCATCGAACAGGTGATGGCCTGGAAGGTCGATGGCAAGCTTGACACCGACGCGCTGACCACACGGCTGATGCGGCGGGCGGCGCAGTACGACAAATCCGGCGACGGGCATTACAACCTGATCTCGGCGCTGCACAAATCGGTACGCGGGTCCGATCCCGATGCCGCGCTTTACTGGTTTTCGCGGATGCTGGACGCGGGCGAGGATCCGCGCTTTCTGGCACGGCGCATCACCCGCATGGCGGTCGAGGATATCGGACTTGCCGATCCGCAGGCGCAGGCGGTCTGCCTGCAAAGCTGGGAAGCCTACGAACGGCTGGGCAGCCCCGAGGGCGAACTGGCGCTGGCGCAGGCTGTGATCTACGTGGCGCTGGCGCCGAAATCCAACGCGACCTACGTGGCCTACAAAGGCGCGCGCAAGGCCGCCAAGGCCAGCGGGTCGCTGACCCCGCCCAAGCATATCCTGAACGCGCCGACCAGCCTGATGAAGGACCAGGGCTATGGCAAGGGCTACGCCTATGACCACGATGCCGAAGATGGCTTTTCGGGTCAGGACTATTTCCCCGAAAGCATGGGGCGGCAGGAATTCTATGCCCCGGTGGAGCGCGGGTTCGAGAGGGATCTGAAGAAGCGGGTGGAGTACTTCGCCCGGCTGCGCGCGAAACGCTAGACGCGGGTGCCGTGCGGCATCGCTTGACATCGCACCGGTGCCGCGCGATGGACGCGGCATGATCGGTCATCTGTCCTTTGTCGCACTTGGCGGCGCCATCGGCGCGAGCCTGCGGTTCCTTCTGGGGCACGCGGTGCTGCGGATTGTGGGACCGGGGTTTCCGGTGGCGATCATGGGTGCCAACATCCTTGGCTCGTTCCTGATGGGGGTCTTTGTCGTGGTGGCCGCACAGCGTGGGCTGGGGCATCTCAGCCCCTTTGTCATGACCGGGCTGCTGGGCGGCTTCACCACCTTTTCCGCCTTTTCGCTGGAGACCGTCACGCTGATCGAGCGCGGCCAGACCGGGCAGGCGTTGCTGTATGTGGCGGTGTCGGTCATCGGGTCGATCCTTGCGCTGATGGCGGGGCTTTGGCTGGCACGCGGGGTCTTTGCATGAGCGGTGTCCAGACACTGACCATCGGTCCAGACGACAGCGATCAGCGGCTTGACCGCTGGCTGAAACGGCAGTTTCCGCATCTGGCGCAGGGCCGGATCGAAAAGATGTGCCGCAAGGGCGAATTGCGCGTCGACGGCGGACGGGTCAAGGCCAACACGCGGCTGCAGACCGGCCAGCAGGTGCGCATCCCGCCGCTGCCCGAACCGGGGCAGGTGACATCCGGCCCCAAGACCGAGGTGACGGCGGCGGATGCGCGGATGATCCGGGACTGCGTGATTTACAAGGACGATCAGGTGATCGCGCTGAACAAGCCGCCCGGCCTGCCGACCCAAGGCGGCAGCAAGCAGACCCGCCATGTGGACGGGCTGGCCGAGGCGCTGAAGTTCGATCTGGAGGAAAAGCCGCGGCTGGTCCACCGGCTGGACAAGGATACCTCGGGCGTGCTGCTGCTGGCGCGCACGCGGGCCGCGGCCAGCGCCCTGACCGCGTCGATGCGGCACAAGGAAACGCGCAAGATCTACTGGGCGCTCGTCGCCGGGGTGCCGACGCCGTACCTCGGGGAGATCAAGTATGCACTGGTCAAGGCCCCGGGCCACGGCAAGGGCGGCGAGGGCGAAAAGATGATGGCACTGCACCCGCGCGAGGTCGACACCGTGCCCGGGGCGAAACGCGCGCATACGCTTTACGCCACGCTTTACCGCATCGCGGGACGCGCATCCTGGGTCGCGATGGAGCCGCTAACGGGGCGTACCCACCAGCTGCGCGCGCATATGGCCGAGATTGGCCATCCGATCATCGGCGACGGCAAATACGGCGGTTCGGGGCAGGAAAACCTGGGCGACGGCTGGGGTGCGCAACTGGGCGGCATCATCTCGAAAAAGCTGCATCTGCACGCCCGGATGCTGCGGTTCGAACACCCCGAGACCAAGCGCGAGGTGACGATCACCGCCGAGATGCCCGAGCACATGAAACACAGCTGGGACACCTTCGGCTGGACCGAGGATCTGGCCGCGGAAGACCCGTTCGAGGCGCTTTGAATGGCCGATGATCTGAAGCTGGTGGTGTTCGACGTGGACGGCACGCTGGTCGACAGCCAGGCGGATATCCTGGCGGCGATGCAGGCGGCGTTCGACGGGGCGAACCTGCCGCTGCCGGGACGCGAGGATCTTCTGGGCATCGTTGGCCTGTCGCTGCCCGAGGCGATGTCGCAGCTTGTGCCGGGGATCAAGACCGATGCGCGGCGCAACCTCGTGGCAGGCTACAAGGCCGCCTATATGGATCTGCGCGCGGAAAACGGCGTCGCCGTGTCCTCTCCGCTTTATCCGCATGTGCGTGGGGTGCTCGACGGGCTTTTCGAGATACCTGAGGTGATCCTGGGCGTCGCCACCGGCAAATCGCGCCGCGGCCTCGACAAGCTTCTGGACGGGCATGACCTGCGCGGGCTTTTCGACACCACGCAAACCGCCGACGATCATCCGTCGAAACCGCATCCTGCCATGCTTCGGGCCGCGCTGGCCGATACGGGCGTGGCAGCACAGCGCGCGGTGATGGTGGGCGACACCAGCTATGACATGGAAATGGCCCGGGCGGCGGGCATGGTCGCCATCGGCGTCGGCTGGGGCTATCACAGCCGCGACCGGCTGGCGGATGCGCATATCGTGATCGACGACATCCGCCTGCTGCCCGGCCTTCTGACCCAGATATGGGAGCAAACCGCATGAGCGAATGGGCCCCGAAACGGTTCTGGAAACAGGCCGAAGTGACCGAGGCGCCGGATCACTTCAGCGTCGCGCTGGATGGTCGACCGGTGCGCACCCCGGCCAAAGCGACGCTGACCCTGCCGACCCGCGCAATGGCGCAGGCGGTGGCCGGGGAATGGCAGGCGCAGGGCGACCGGATCGACCCGCTCAGCATGCCTGTCACACGCTCCGCAAATGCCGCCATCGACAAGGTCGCGCACCAGCATGCCGAGGTGGCCGAGATGCTGGCGGCCTATGGCGACAGCGATCTGCTGTGCTACCGCGCCGACAGCCCGCAAGAACTGATCCAGCGCGAGGCCGAGGCCTGGGACCCCTATCTGGACTGGGCGGACGCGACCTTTGGCGCGCGGCTGGAGCCGCGTCAGGGCATCATGCATGCGCCGCAGGATGCGGCGGCACTGGACCGTCTGCGCGCACCGGTGCACGCGATGACCGCCTTCCAGCTGGCCGCGTTTCACGATCTTGTGTCCCTCAGCGGATCGCTCGTGCTGGCCTTTGCCTGCGTTCACAATCTGACGGGACCCGAGGAAATCTGGCAGGTTTCGCGCGTGGACGAGCTTTATCAGGCAGAGCTCTGGGGGGCCGATGAAGAGGCGGAAGACACTGCAAACCGCAAGAAAACTGCGTTTTTGCATGCGCATTTGTTCTTTTCTCTGGCCACGCCCCAAGGTTTGCCGGGCTAAGCTGCCTTACGAAGGGGCATGTGCACGCGAACAGGGCGGTTTTCCGGCCAATCGGCTTGACCTTGCAAGCTGAATCCGCCCAAACTCGCCCCCACAAAGGGGGACGCTCCCTACTTTGGAGTCAAAGGTCCACAAGGACCGTCCGATCTGCCTTATCAAGAGGCGGACAAACAGGAAGAGGTTAACATGAAAAAAACCGCAATTTTTGGCGCGCTTACCGTTGCTGGCCTGGCGGCCGGCGCAGCAAGCGCCGCCACCCTTGACGATGTCAAGGCGCGCGGCACGCTGAACTGCGGCGTGACAACTGGTCTTGTCGGCTTTGCGGCACCGGATGCCAACGGCGAATGGAAGGGTTTTGACGTCGGCGTCTGCCGTGCTGTCGCCGCCGCCGTTCTGGGCGACCCGTCCGCCGTCGAATTCGTGCCCACCACCGGCAAGACGCGCTTCACCGCGCTGGCGTCCGGCGAAATCGACCTGCTGGCACGGAACACCACCTGGACCTTCACCCGTGACGTCGACCTGAAGTTCGAATTCGTCGGAATCAACTACTATGACGGCCAGGGCTTTATCGTGCCCAAGGCGTTGGGCGTGAGCTCGGCCAAGGAACTCGATGGCGCGACCATCTGCATCCAGACCGGCACCACGACCGAGCTCAACCTTGCTGACTACTTCCGCAAGAACAACATGAACTACGAGCCGGTGCCGATCGAAACCAACGCCGAAGGCCAGCAGCAGTACCTTGCCGGGGCCTGCGACGCCTACACCACCGACGCGTCCGGCCTTGCCGCGACCCGCGCGGCGTTTGAAAACCCGCAGGATCACGTGGTTCTGCCGGAAATCATCTCGAAAGAGCCGCTGGGCCCGCTCGTGCGCCACGGCGACAACGACTGGGGTGACATCGCACGCTGGACCCTCAACGCGCTGATCGCGGCCGAAGAATACGGCGTGACCTCGGCCAACATCGAGGAAATGGCCGCAGGCACCGACAACCCGGAGATCAACCGTCTTCTGGGCACCGAGGGCAACCTGGGCGAGATGCTGGGGCTGAGCGCCGACTGGGCCAAGATGGCGATCGCGGCCGGTGGCAACTACGGCGAACTGTTCGAAAAGAACATCGGTGAGAACACACCGATCGGCCTGTCGCGCGGTCTGAACGCGCAGTGGACCGACGGCGGCCTGCTCTACAGCCCGCCCTTCCGCTAAGACGACCCAAGGGGGCGCAGATCACTCTGCGCCCCTTTCCCCATCCGGGGACACCAAGACCACCCAGGCCGGTCAGATGGGATCAACCCGTCGGCGCAAGAACCTGGGGAACTCAGGGATGCCATCATGACCACATTCAGCGACCCGCCACAGGCGTCGTTCCGGCTTTCAATGCTTGTGAACGATACCCGGTATCGTGCTTATACATTTCAATTCATCGCGCTTATGCTGATCATCGCCCTGTTCGCCTATCTGGGGTCGAACCTGGTGGCGAACCTGCGGGCCGCCGGTCTGAACATCGGCTTCGACTTTCTGTCCGACACGGCCAATTATGACATCAACCAGAGCCTTATTGAGTACGACAGCCAGTCGTCGCACCTACGGGCGGCGCTTGTGGGGATCCTCAACACGCTGTTGGTGGCCTTCCTGGCCTGCGTCACCGCCACGATCATCGGCGTGATCGCCGGGATCGCGCGGCTGTCTCCGAACTGGCTTATGCGCAAGCTGATGGCGGTCTATGTCGAGGCGTTCCGCAACGTGCCGGTGCTGATCTGGATCATCATCATCTTTACCGTGATGACCGCCGTGCTGCCTGCGCCGAGCGCGTTCCGGGGCGAAAACCCCTCTGCCAGCATGCTTTTCGGGGCATTTGCCCTGACCAACCGCGGTCTTTACCTGCCTGCGCCGATCATGGGTCCGGGCAGCTGGATCGTGATCATTGCCTTCATCGCGTCGATCGTTGGCGTCTTCGCCTATCGCAAGTACGCAACCAAGCTGCTTTATGACACCGGTCGCCTGTTGCCGACGGGCTGGCCGTCGCTGGCCATTCTGGTGCTGCCGACACTCTTTCTCTACATCCTGCTGGGCCGTCCGATCACGCTGGAATATCCCGAATTGCGCGGCTTCAACTTCCAGGGCGGCATTCAGGTCCTGGGCTCGCTGATCGCGCTGTGGTGGGCGCTGGCGATCTACACCGGCGCCTTCATCGCGGAAAACGTGCGCGCCGGGATCCAGGCCGTCAGCAAGGGCCAAACCGAAGCCGCCGCATCGCTGGGTCTGCGGCCCAAGCGGATCATGAACCTAGTCGTGCTGCCGCAGGCGCTGCGGGTGATCATCCCGCCGCTGATTTCCAACTACCTCAACATCACCAAGAACTCGTCGCTGGCGATCGCGGTGGGCTACATGGACGTGACCGGCACGCTGGGCGGGATCACCCTGAATCAGACCGGGCGCGCCATCGAATGCGTGCTGCTACTGATGCTGTTCTACCTGGTCATCAGCCTGTCGATCTCGGCGTTCATGAACGTCTACAACAACCGCATGAGACTGAAGGAGCGCTAGGATGTCGGATACCCATCAGCAATCCATCGGCTTTGTGCGCGACAGCATGCTGCCGCAGGTCGCCCCGCCCGCGTCGGAGGCGGGGGCCTACAAGTGGATGCGTCAGAACCTGTTTCTGAACATCCCCAACACCATCCTGACGCTCGCGGCACTGGCGGCGATCTACTATCTTCTGTCGGGGTTCCTTCCCTGGTTCCTCAACGGGGTCTGGGACGCGCCCAGCATCCGCGAATGCCGCGACATCCTGCAGGGTAATGCGGGGGGCTGTTTCGCGGTCCTGACCGAACGCTGGAACCAGCTGCTGTTCGGGTTCAAATACCCCAGCCACCTGTATTGGCGGCCCGCGCTGGCCTTTGTGCTGCTGTTCGTGGCCATCGCGCCGGTGCTGTTCCGCAAGGTGTTTCCGGCGCAGATGCTGATCTTTACAGCACTCTATCCCTTTGTCGCATACTTCCTGATCTGGGGCGGGTCGATCCTGATCCCGGTCTTCGCACTCCTGGGCTTCGTTGTCGGCTATCTGGTCTATTCCAAGCTCGTGCAGCGCAGCTTTGCCGCCGGGTTCTTCGGCGGCATCGCCGCGACGCTGGTGTTCTGGTGGCTCACCGGCTTTGTCCCGGTCGAAGGCGTTCTGGCGACCGAGGCGGTGCCGTCGCGCGACATGGGTGGGTTCATGCTGAACCTGATCCTGGGCACGGTCTGCGTGTCGCTGTCGATCCCGATCGGGATCGCGCTGGCGTTGGGGCGTCAATCGGACATGCCGGTGATCAAGTGGATCTGCGTGTTCTTCATCGAATTCATCCGCGGCGTGCCGCTGATCACGCTGCTGTTCGTGGCGAACGTGGTGCTGGCCTATTTCCTGCCGCCGGGCACCAACTTTGACCTGATCCTGCGGGTGATCATCATGATCACCATGTTCGCCTCGGCCTATATCGCCGAGGTGATCCGGGGCGGTCTGGCGGCGCTGCCGACCGGCCAGTACGAGGCGGGCGATTCCCTCGGGCTGGATTATGCGCAGAAGATGCGGCTGATCATCCTGCCGCAGGCGCTCAAGATCTCGATCCCGGGCATCGTGAACGTCGCCGTGGGGCTTTTCAAGGACACCACGCTGGTCTCGGTCATTTCGATGTTCGACATGGTTGGCATGATCCGCGGCCCGATTCTGGCCTCGACCGAATGGAACGGCGTCTATTGGGAACTGCTGGGCTTTGCCGCGCTGCTGTTCTTCGTCGTTTGCTACGGCATTTCGCAATATTCGCAATGGTTGGAGCGTCAGCTTCAGACCGATCACCGTTAAGGAGCTGAGAAGATGGCTGAAGCTGCTCAGATGAAGGTCTTGGACGAGGTCGCGATCCAGATCGAGAACATGAACAAGTGGTACGGCACCTTCCACGTGCTGCGTGACATCGACCTCACGGTCTATCGCGGCGAACGGATCGTGATTGCCGGCCCCTCGGGTTCGGGGAAATCGACGCTCATCCGTTGCATCAACGCGCTCGAGGAACATCAGAAGGGCCGGATCACCGTGGATGGCACGTTGCTGTCCTCGGACCTCAAGAACATCGACCGCATCCGGTCAGAGGTCGGGATGGTGTTCCAGCACTTCAATCTCTTCCCGCATCTGACGATCCTGGAGAACTGCACGCTGGCCCCGATCTGGGTGCGCAAGACGCCCAAGAAAGAGGCCGAGGAAACCGCGATGCATTTCCTTGAAAAGGTGAAGATCCCCGAACAGGCCGACAAGTATCCCGGCCAGTTGTCGGGCGGCCAGCAGCAGCGTGTGGCCATCGCCCGGTCGCTGTGCATGAAGCCGCGGATCATGCTGTTCGACGAACCGACATCGGCGCTGGACCCGGAGATGATCAAAGAGGTGCTCGACACCATGGTCAGCCTGGCCGAGGAAGGCATGACCATGCTTTGCGTCACGCACGAGATGGGCTTTGCCCGGCAGGTCGCGAACCGAGTGATCTTCATGGACGCCGGTCAGATCGTCGAACAGAACGAACCCGAAGAGTTCTTCAACAACCCGCAGCATGAACGCACCAAGCTGTTCCTGAGCCAAATCCTGGGGCACTGACGTCCGGGCGCGTTATAAAGCGTGACTCGATTGGCTTGAAACGGCCTCGAGCGGACCTTGCGCAAACAGGGTGAGGAGCCGCGCCATTGCAGCCGCGTGGGGGCGCGACTGCGATGGCGTGGCCGCCTTCGGCCTCGATTCCGCGCCGGGAGCTTTGCTTGTACGTCCGCGTCAGGCTGCTTGCACGATCCAAACGGTCTGCGCCCCGCTCTAGCTTCCGATCAATTCGCGCGGGATCACAAAGTCCCGCGCGTTTCCCGTTCCGGGGGTCAGGTCCGCCCAGTTGGTGATGTCGAAATCGGCGACCAGCGTGGCGCAGGTCGGATAATCCTGAAATCGTGGATGATCGGGCGCCGATTTGACCAATGCGGCGGCGAAGAAAGCGATGCCGGGATTGTGCCCGACCATCAGGACGCAGTCCCCGCGCGCGGCGCGCAGACTGGTTAGCATGGTGTCTGGCGCGGCATGATAGAGCGCATCTTCAAAATTCGTCGCAGCCTCGACACCCGTCAGCGCCAGCGTCTCGCGGGTCCGCGCGGCCGAGGAGCAGAGCACCTGATCCGGCAGGTAGTCGTTGTCGCGCATCCAGTCGCCGAGGGCGCGGGCGCTTTTCCGGCCCCGCGCGTTGAGCGTGCGGTCGTGATCGTCGCCGATCATCGACCAGTCCGATTTCGCGTGCCGCATGAGGATAAGACGCATCTGCCGCTCCCAACCGTTCCGGACTCAGTCTTTCACGAAGGCGGCCATGTGGAAAGCCGACTGTGCGGGATGCCTGCCAAACCGCTGCGAGATCGGGCAGGCGCGGCGCACGAGACATCCGCCCTGCCTGCAATCCGCGCCTTCGGGGCCGCGTAGGTGGGCCTGGCAAGCGGGCACGTCGTAGGGTGCGCCGCGGCGCAGCGCGTCGACAGGGCAGGCGGTTTCGCAGGGTTTGGTCGTACAGGCAGGGCAGGGCGATGGTGCCGGGGCGGGCAGGTCCATGACCTGCGGCACGGCAACCGCGCCGCGAAAGCTGATGAAAAGCCCTGCCTCGCCATGCACCAGAAGCCCGACGGGCGACGGATGGCAGCCCCCGGCCACGGCCCATTTCAGGAACGGCGCATAGGGCGGACCGTCGTAGGGAAAGATCGCCTGGCCGCCCCAATTCCGCGCCAGCGCGCCGATCACGCGTTTGGACCAGCGGTCAAGCGGATGCGGCTCAGCGTCCTGAATCTCGGGTGTCGTGCGAAACATCGGCCAGAAGGCAGGTTCGTCCGGGCCAAGCAGGATCAGTGTTCCGCAACCCTTTGGCAAGGCATGCCCGGGTTCTGGATGAAAGGCGCCGCGCACTCGCAGCCCGCAGGCGCGCGCGGCGGCGTCCAGCTCTGTCAGCGTCACCCGGCAGACCGGGGCGGCAGATCGGCGGATTTGATCAGCGATCCCGCACCGTGTTCGGTAAAGATTTCTAGCAGACAGGCGTTCGGCACGCGCCCGTCGAGGATGACCACACCGCGCACGCCTTCTTCCAGCGCCTTGAGCGCAGTTTCGGTCTTGGGGATCATGCCGCCTGCGATTGTGCCGTCATGGGTCATTCCGCGCACCTCGTCGGGGGTCAGCTGCGTCAGTACCTCGCCCTCCCTGTTCTTGACGCCCGCCACATCCGTCAGCAGCAGCAGCCGGTCGGCCTTGAGCGCGCCTGCGATGGCACCGGCGGCAGTGTCGCCGTTGACGTTGAAGGTTTCCACCGGGTCCATCCCGGTGGCGACGGGCGCGACGACGGGGATGATGCCCGCGGACATCAGATCGCGCAGCACCTGCACATTCATTTCCACAGGCCGCCCGACCCAGCCCAGTTCCGGGTCTTCCATTTCGCAGACCATGAGGTCGTCATCCTTGCCCGACAGGCCCACGGCGCGGCCGCCTTCGTCCATGATCGCCTGCACGATGCGCTTATTCACCAGGCCGGTGAGCACCATTTCGACCACCTCGACAGTGGCCTGATCGGTGACGCGCTTGCCGCGCACGAATTCCGACTGGATGCCGAGCTTTTTCAGCAGGTCGTTGATCATCGGCCCGCCGCCATGCACGACCACCGGGTTGATGCCCACCTGCCGCATCAGCACGATGTCGCGGGCGAATTCGGCCATGGCATCGGCATCGCCCATGGCGTTGCCGCCGAATTTCACCACCACGACAGCGCCGGAATAGCGCTGCATGTAGGGCAGGGCCTCGGATAGCGTGCGGGCGGTGGTGATGAAATCGGGGTTCATGGCGCGTGTCTTCATCCTTGGATCCCTTGAAACATGTGGCCCGTGTTATCGGGCCTCACCGCGCGCGGTGCAAGGGGCGTCAGATCAGCGTGGCGATGATCGACCGCAGAAGCGGGATGCCGTCGCCCTTTTCCGAACTGGTCAGCACGATTTCGGGATAGGCCGCGGGATGTTTCGACAGCTTCTCGCGGACCTGCGCCAGGGTGCGGTCGCGGTCCTTGTCCTTGATCTTGTCGGTCTTGGTCATCACCACCTGAAAAGTCACGGCGCTGCGGTCCAGCAGCGTCATGATCTCTTCATCCACCGGCTTGATCCCGTGGCGCATGTCGACCAGCACGAAGGCCCGGCGCAGGCTGGCACGGCCCGAAAGGTACTGTTTCAGCAGACGCTGCCATTTCTCGACCACCGCGACAGGGGCGTTGGCAAAGCCATAGCCCGGAAGGTCGACCAGGTAATGGTCGTCGGCAAGGGTGAAAAAGTTGATCTCTTGCGTGCGGCCGGGCGTGTTCGACGCCCGCGCGAGGCCCTTGCGGCCGGTCAGCGCGTTGATCAGCGACGATTTCCCGACGTTCGAGCGGCCGGCAAAACAGACCTCGATCCGGTCGTCGGGCGGCAGGCCCTGCATCGCGACCACGCCTTTGAGGAACTCTGTCTCGCCCGCGAAAAGGCGGCGCGCGGCCTCGATCACGTCCGGACCGGGGTCTTCTGCGATGGGAAAGGGAAGCTGCATGCTAAAGCCGCCGCACGGTGTCGCCGGTGGCCACATCGCCCGCGCGCACGACCTCGGCCCGGACGGAAAAGTCGCGGTGGCCCCAGGTGTCAAGTACAGACAGCGTGTCGGCATCGCGCTGGCCCGTGTCGGGGTTCGTGGTGGTGGCAAGGCACCGGTCGGTGCGTTCGCGGACCTTGAAGATGGCGCTGCCGATCTGCACCTCGCGGTCCAGCCAGTCGAACTCCTCCCACGGGGCAAGGCCGTCCATCCAGATGTTGCCGCGCCAGCGGTGGATCGACAGGGCGCGGCCCAGCTTTTGTTCGACCGCCCGGTGCGAGGACATGTTGCAGAGCGTCACGCTGGCGAAATCGCTGTCGACCATGCCGTGCTGCCGCGCCCGGATCAGCCGCGCGGACTGCGCCCGATTTTCCGGCATCAGCGGCTTGACCCATTCCAGGAACGCTGCCTCGTCACGGTCGGGCGCGATGGTCAGATCAGGCCGGTCGGGATGGCGCAGGGTGATGGTTTCTGCATCCTCGTCCAGCTGCGCGGTGATCTGCATCAGTGCCGCCACTTTCGACACCCGGCTGAAATTCTGACAGGGCACCCAGACGCTGCCATCGGCATCGGATTTTTCATGTGCCACGGCCCAGACGCGATCCCATGGCAGGGTCTGCCCGGCGCTGAGCGTCACCCGCTCAAGCGCCTCGCGCCCGTGGCTCTTGATCGGATGCCGCCAGATTTCCGTGACGCGGGCGGTCATTTCTTGTCCGATTCGCCCGCTGTCTTGTCCTTCTTGAAGCTGGACCGGATGTTGCCGAAGACGTCAGGCTTGTAGCCCTGGCTGCGCATGATCAGGTACTGCTGCGTGAAGGTGATGGTGTTGTTGGCGATCCAGTAGACCACCAGCCCGCTGGCAAAGCTGCCCAGCATGAACATGAAGACCCACGGCATCCAGGCAAAGATCATCGCCTGGGTCGGATCGGTCGGTGCCGGGTTCAGCTTTTGCTGCATCCACATCGAGATGCCCAACAGCAGCGGCAGGATTCCGATGAAGATCAGCGCGATGATCGACTGCGGATCGGGCGCGCCCCAGGGCAGCAGACCGAAGAAGTTGAAGATCGAGGTCGGATCGGGTGCCGACAGATCCTGAAACGGTCCGAAGAACGGCGCATGGCGCAGTTCAAGCGTGACGAAGATCACCTTGTAGAGCGAAAAGAAGATCGGGATCTGCAGCAGGATCGGCAGACAGCCCGAGGCGGGGTTGACCTTGTTCTTCTTGTAAAGCTCCATCATGCCCTGCTGAAGCTGCTGGCGGTCGTCGCCGGCGCGCTCTTTCAGCTTCTCCATCTCGGGCTGAAGTTCCTTCATCTTGGCCATGGAGACATAGGATTTGTAGGCCAGCGGAAAGAGGATCGCCTTGATCAGCAGCGTCAGCGCGATGATCGCCACGCCCATGTTGCCAATTAGCAGGTTGAAGTTGTGCAGCAGCCAGAAGATCGGCTTGGTCAGGAAAAAGAACCAGCCCCAGTCGATGCTGTCGATGAACCGGTCGACCCCCTGGTCCTGGTATTCGCGGATGGTTGCCCATTCCTTGGCCCCAGCGAACAGCTGCGTCGTGACCTCCTGGCTTTGGCCCGGCGCCAGCGACAGCGTCGGCATGACCGCTTCGGTCTGCAGGATGTCGCGGCTTTCATCGTATTTCGCCACCGCCTTGAAGGCAGACCCGGGCGACGGGATCAGCGTCGTCATCCAGTAGTGATCGGTAAAGCCGATCCAGCCGTTTTCGGTGATCTGGAACACCTCGGCCCGCGCGCCTTCGCTGGGCACCACGGGCAGGTCGGGCAGGTCGTCATAGCCGGTTTCGGTCAGCTCGCCATCCGCCATGGCGATGACGCCTTCGTGCAGGATGAAGAAGTTCTTGGCATCCGCCGGCGCGCCATGGCGCGCGACAATGCCGTAGGGGGCCAGAGACGCGGTGCCGTCGCCGCCGTTTTCGACCGACTGGGTCACACTGAACATGTAGTTTTCGTCGATGCCGATGGTCCGGCGGAAGATCAGGCCCGACGGGCTGTCCCAGCGCAGGGTCACGGGGCTGTCCACGCCCAGCGTCTCACCGCTTTCGAGCGTCCAGGCGGTGTTGGCCCCTGGGACATCCTCGAGTGCCAGACCGGCCCCCGGCGCCCAGCCGTAAAGCGCGTAATAGGGCGCGGGCGAGCCAACGGGTTCGAGAAGATGAACGATCTCGGAATCCTCGGCGATCGACACGCGGTAGTCGCGCAGCTTCAGGTCGTCGATGCGGCCGCCGGTGAGCGAGATCGAACCCTCGAGCCGGGCGGTGTCGATGTCCACGCGCGGCGCGTCGCTGGCGGTCGCAGGGCCGCCCACATCGGTCGCGGCGGTGGTGCCGGGCGCCGATTGCGGGGCCGTCGCCAGTGCCGGGGTATCCGACTCCGCCTCGGTCACGGCGGGGGCGTTGGGATCGACGGCGGTGGTCTCGGGTGGCGGGAACAGCACGAACCAGACCAGTATCACAATGAAACTGAGCGCGGTTGCAAGGATGAGATTCTTGTTCTGATCGTCCATGTGGGGGGGCCACCTGTCCAGTGTACGTCACCGGGGGTTCAACAGACAGCCGGGCCAAAGGTCAAGCGGTTTCGCCGGTTTTCATGGCCTGTGCGACCAATCGTGACGGCAGATCAGGGGCCGCGGCGGCCCAGCTTTGCAGCATCGCCGATCCGGTCGCGATACTTGCGCGTCCAGTCGTCGATCTGATCGGCGGGCATGGCCCGCGCGATGCCGAAGCCCTGGACGTGATCGCAGCCCAGCTGCGCCAGCAGCGCGTGTTCGCCGATGCTTTCGACCCCCTCGGCGAGCGTTTCGAGGCCCAGCCGATCAGCCATGCCGAGGATCGCCGACAGCATGCGTCGCTGTTCCTCGTCCCGGTCGATGCGGGTGACGAAACTGCGATCGATCTTGACCCGGTGCACCGGAAACCGCCGCAATGCCGCGATCGACGCTGTGCCGATCCCGAAATCATCCAGGTCGATGTGGCAGCCCAGCTTGGTCAGGTTGGCGATGTTGCGCGCGATGGTGCCGTCGCAGGTTTCGGTGATCACGGTTTCCAGCACCTCGATCCCCAGCCTGGCGGGGGGCATGTCGAACCGATCAAGCTCCCACGCGATCTTGTCCACGAGCGCCGGGTTGCGCAGTTCTGACATCGAGAAGTTCACGCTCACGCGCGGGATCTCGCAGCCCGCCTTGTCCCAGGCGCAAAGCGCGGTCAGCGCGTTGGTCACGATCACCTCGCTCAGCCGTTCCATGCGGCGATCATCCTCGAGCGCCTGCAGGAACTGCGGCGGTGCGATCAGGCCGCGGTCCGGATGCACCCAGCGCGCCAGGGCCTCCACCCCGCTGATCCGCCCGGTCGAGGTGCAGATCTGCGGCTGGAACCACGGCTGGATCTGGCCATTCTCTAGCGCCTGCGACGCGGCAGAGCGCAGATCCGCCCGGGCGGTCCGTGCGGCCCCGAGCCTGTCTGACCAGGCCCGGATCGCGGAGGGGCCGTTGGCGGCCGCTTCGGCCAGTGCCGAGGCTGCCGAGTCGAACATCTCTTCCCCCGATGCGGAGGGCCCGAGCCGATTGGAGCTGCAAAAGCCGATGGAGGCCGAGAAAAAGCAAGTCGTGCCAGAGATCGCCGCAGGCTCTTCGATCGCGGATTGCAGGCGCCTGGCCATCTGCAAAAGCGATTCCAGATCCATCCGCGGCGCGGGCGAGGCCAGGACCATGAAGCGCGCATCACCCAGACGCAGGGCCCGGTCGTCGTTGCGCAGGGTGGTGCGCAGGCGCGACAAGCAGAGGTCCTGCGCCGCGGCCATTGCCTGTTCGCCGTGCCGCTGCAACAACGGCGCAAACCCCTCGACCTCGATCAGGAGGCAGGCGGTCGACAGGCCGCCACCGCGCGCCCGCGCCAGCATCTCTTCGCTCAGGTGGTGGGCCTGACCGATGTCGGCAAGGTCGGCCTGCGGCGCGGCGGAGGCGGAGCCACGGGCACCGTCGAACCCGCCCGCCAGGGCGAAAAGCACCGGCAGCCCCAGCGCCACCGCCAGCAACACAGGCTCCCCCCCGATCCAGAACGCGGCGAGGACAGCGGCGGGGATCAGCGCCAGCGCATGTGCGCCCGAAAGCGCCCGTCGCGTCCTGTCGCGCAACCGCTGCCCGCGTTTGAGAAGCTGGAAAGACATCTGTTCCCCCGGTCCTGACTGATTCTGGATTCGGACAGGGCCAGACTAGGGGCCGAAGATAAGCCGGAAGTTAACGCAGGTCGGGAATGTCGAGGCCGGGCTGCCGGTCCTCGGGCGCGCCGCGGGCCAGACCGGCAAAATCAAAGAGCTTCGGGTCGAGAAGATGCGAGGGCCGGGCGTTCATCAGCGCGCGGAACATCACCTGGCGGCGGCCGGGGCTGTTGGCCTCCCACCCGTCGAGGATCTGCTTGACCTGCTGGCGTTGCAGCCCGTCCTGCGACCCGCAAAGGTCGCAAGGAATGATCGGGTAGCCCATCGCCCGGACGAAGCGGTCGCAATCGGCCTCGGCCACATGGGCCAGCGGGCGGTAGACGAAAACGTCGCCTTCCTCGTTCAACAGCTTGGGCGGCATGGTCGCCAGCCGCCCGCCGTGGAAAAGATTCATGAAAAATGTCTCGAGAATGTCGTCGCGGTGATGGCCCAGAACCACAGCACTGCAGCCTTCCTCGCGCGCGATGCGGTACAGATGCCCGCGCCGCAGCCGGGAACAAAGCGCGCAATAGGTCCGGCCCGCGGGCACCTTGTCGACCACGACCGAATAGGTGTCCTGATACTCGATCCGGTGCGGCACCCCCATCTTTTCCAGAAACTCCGGCAGCACCGTCGCCGGAAACCCCGGCTGGCCCTGATCCAGGTTGCAGGCCAGCAGATCGACAGGCAGCAACCCGCGCCACTTCAGTTCGTGCAGGATTGCAAGCAGGGTATAGCTGTCCTTGCCGCCCGACAGGCACACCAGCCAGCGTGCGCCAGGTTCGACCATGCCGTAGCTTTCGACCGCCTCGCGCACGTTCTGCACGATGCGTTTGCGCAGCTTCTTGAACTCGGTGCTTTTGGGGGCACCGTGAAACAGGGCATGGATGTCGTTGGCATCATCAAGCATGCGCGGGGCTTACTGCAGTTGCCCGCGTCGGGCAAGAACCATGGCCTGGTCCTTACTCCTTGCCGTTGTCGCCGGGCACCGGGTCATACCCCGAGCCGCCCCAGGGGTTGCAGCGGCAGATCCGCCAGGCGGCCATCGCGCCGCCGCGTAGGGCGCCGTGATGCTTCAAGGCATCCAGCGCGTAGGCCGAACAGGTGGGCTGAAACCGGCATCCGTGCCCGACCCAGGGCGAGAAGACCAAGCGGTAGCCGCGCACCGGCAGCGACAGCAGATAGGCAAGCGGGCTCATCCGTGCAGCTTTTTCAATGCATAGCGCAGATCGCCCTGCAGATCGGTGAAGGGGCGGGCGGCGGTGGCCTCGAACCGGCCGATCAGGACATAATCCCAGCCCGGGCGTCCCACCTCCGGGAGCACCAGCCGGGCAACCTCGCGCAGGCGACGCTTGGCGCGGTTGCGCGCCACGGCATTGCCGACCTTCTTGGAACAGGTAAAGCCCACGCGGATCGTCGGGTCGTCGTCATCCCGGGGACGGGCCTGCACCATCATGCCCTGCGTGCCCTGTCGGCGGGCGCGGGCCGCGGCCAGGAAATCGGGCCGCTTGCGCAGGATACCAAGCTTTGGACATGACGAAACCGCCGGGGGCGTGTTCCCCGCTGCGATATCGGGGGCCTCCGGCGGTGTCATGGCGTCGTCGGTCTGAAGCGCTTTAGGCGCTCAGCGACTTGCGGCCGCGGGCGCGGCGTGCATTCAGAATCTTGCGGCCGGCCTTGGTGGCCATGCGTGCCCGGAACCCGTGGCGGTGCTTGCGCACGAGGTTCGAGGGTTGAAAGGTGCGTTTCGACATCGCTCCGTCTCCGTCCATATGGCGCGCGCAAGCGGATTCGCACGGGCCCAATCATTCGAAGCCCGGTCTATAGAAGCCCCCGGCAGATGTGTCAAACGGCCTAGGCGCGAAAACTGCAACATTTTGCCCGTTCCGGTGCGGGATATGTTTCAATCCGGCGCAGAAGGGGCGCAATTGTCACGCCTCGCGTCACCGGGGATCAAGCGCCCGTGAGATGGCTGTTGTTTGCGCGCCACGCTGCGCATGTTCTAGTCATCCGCAACCCCTGCCGCAAAGGCCCCGAGATGTCCGATATGACCCAACCACAAGAAAAGACCGGCTTTGCCCGCTACCTGCCATTGATCCTGATCGCCGTCGTTGCGCTTGTGGGGGGGTGGTTCCTGCGCGACTACCTGACCTTCGACACGCTGCGCGACAACCGCGAGGCGTTGCTGGCCTTTCGCGATGACAACTATGTGGCCACCGTGGCGGTCTTCATGCTCGCCTATGTGATCATCGTGGCGTTTTCGCTGCCCGGGGCCACCATCGCGACGCTGACGGGTGGCTTCCTGTTCGCGACCTTCCCGGGCGCGCTGTTCAATGTGACGGCCGCGACGCTGGGGGCCATCGTGATCTTTCTGGCGGCGCGCTGGGGTCTGGGCGAACGACTGGCCGCGCGGATGGAAACCGGCGAGGGCGTGGTAAAGCGCATCAAGGACGGGATCGACGAAAACCAGTGGTCGATGCTCTTTCTCATTCGGCTGGTGCCCGCTGTGCCTTTCTTTGTGGCGAACCTCGTGCCCGCGCTGGTGGGTGTGCCGCTGTCGCGCTTTGCCATCTCGACCTTCCTGGGGATCATCCCGGGGGCCGTGGTCTATACCTCGGTGGGGGCGGGACTGGGCGAGGTGTTCGAGCGTGGCGAAACGCCGAACCTTGGCATCATCTTCGAGCCGCAGATCCTTCTGCCCATCCTGGGCCTGTGCCTGCTGGCCGCCCTTCCCATCCTCCTCAAGGCCGTGCGCGGCAAGAAAGGTCTGTGATCCATGGAACGCATCAAGACGGATATTCTGGTGATCGGCGCAGGCTCTGGCGGACTGTCGGTCGCGGCGGGCGCGGTGCAGATGGGCGCGGATGTGGTGCTGCTGGAAGACCACAAGATGGGCGGGGATTGCCTGAACTATGGCTGCGTGCCGTCCAAGGCGCTGATCGCCAGTGGCAAGGCCGCGTGGGGGCAAAGCCATTCCGAGGTCTACGGCGTGGCCAACGTGACCCCCAAGGTCGACTATGCCGCCGCCAAGGATCACGTGCAGGGCGTCATCGCCGAGATCGAGCCGGTGGATAGCCAGGAACGGTTCGAAGGCCTCGGCGTGCGGGTCATCCGTGAACGCGGGGTGTTCGTCTCCGAAACCGAAGTGCAGGCCGGCGATCATCTGATCGAGGCGCGGCGCATCGTCATCGCCACCGGATCCTCGCCCTTCGTGCCGCCGATCCCCGGGCTGGATACGGTGCCCTACATCACCAACGAAACCCTTTGGCAGCTGCGCGAACAGCCCGACCACCTGCTGGTGATCGGCGGCGGCCCCATCGGGATGGAGATGGCGCAGGCACACCGTCGTCTGGGCAGCAAGGTCACCGTCATCGAAGGTGCGACGGCGCTGGGCAAGGACGATCCGGAACTGGCCGCTGTCGTGCTGGAAAACCTGCGCGCCGAGGGGATCGAGATCGCGGAGCATGCAAAGGCCAAGGAAGTTCGCGGCAGCGCCGGGGCGATCGAGGTCGAAACCGAAGACGGTGCCGTCTTCAAAGGCACGCACCTGCTGATGGCGGTGGGGCGCAAGGCCAACACCGACGGGATGGGCCTCGAGGCCGCCAAGATCAAGACGACCCGTAGCGGCATCGACGTCGATGCCAGCCTGCGCACCTCGAACCGCAAGGTCTATGCCATCGGCGACGTGGCGGGCGGGCTGCAGTTCACCCATGTGGCGGGTTATCACGCCGGAATCGTCATCCGTTCGGCGCTGTTCGGACTGCCCGCCAAGGCCAAGACCGATCACATCCCCTGGGCCACCTATACGAACCCCGAACTGGCGCAGGTCGGCCTGACCGAGGCGCAGGCCAAGAAAGAGCATGGCATGAACCTCGAGGTCGTGCGCTTTCACTACGAACACAACGACCGCGCCATTGCCGAACGCAAGACCAAGGGCCTGATCAAGGTCATGGTCGTCAAGGGCCGCCCCGTCGGCGTGTCCATCGCGGGGTATCAGGCGGGTGAGCTCATCAACCTCTGGGCCCTGGTGCTGGCCAACAAGCTCAAGATGAAGCATGTGGCGAACATGGTCGCACCCTATCCAACCATCGGAGAGGTTAACAAACGTGCCGCAGGAGCCTATTTCTCGCCACGGCTGTTCGACAGCGCGCTGGTCAAGCGGGTCGTCGGGCTCGTGCAGCGCTGGTTGCCTTAGGAATTAGGAAAGGGCCGGGTCCGGGGTCATGCTCAATTCGCTCTCTGGTCGTTTTCTGATCCTGACGACGGTTTTCGTCATGTTGGCCGAGGTGCTGATCTTCGTGCCGTCGGTCGCGCGCTTCCGCGAGGATTACCTGCTCGACCGGCTGGAACGGGCGCAGATCGCGTCGCTGGCCCTGCTGGCGGATGACATGATCGACCGCGATCTGGAAGAAGAGCTTCTGCTGAATGCGGGCGTCTTCAACGTGGTGCTGCGCCGCGACGAGGCCCGGCAGCTGGTCCTGTCCTCGCCGATGCCAGGGGTGGTGTCGGCGACCTATGATTTGCGCGATGCCTCTGCGCCCGAACTCATCCGCGACGCGATGATGGTGCTGTTCGTGCCCGAACCCCAGATGATCCGGGTGATCGGCAACCCCCTGCGCGACGCAGGCCTGCTGATCGAGGTCACGATGGAAACCGGCGAGCTGCGCACCGCCATGCTGGATTACGGTCTGCGCATCCTCGCCTTGTCGGCCGTTATTTCCGTGATCACCGCGTCGTTTCTGTTCCTTGCGGTGCGCCGGTTGCTGGTCAAGCCGATCAAGGGGGTCGTCAGCCACATGCGCAGCTATGCCTGCGCGCCTGAAGATGCCCGCCGGATCATCCAGCCCTCGGCCAGCGTGCGCGAGCTGCGCGAAGCCGAAGAAACGCTGCAATCTCTGGAGACCCAGCTGTCCCAGGCGCTGCGGCAAAAGGAGCGCCTGGCCCAGCTGGGCGGGGCGGTGGCGCGGGTCAGCCATGATCTGCGCAATATCCTGACCTCGGCCCAGCTCTTCACCGACCGGATCGAGATGTCCGAGGATCCGCAGGTCAAGCGCATGGCGCCGAAGCTGGTCAATTCCATCGCCCGGGCGGTGTCGCTCTGTGAAACCACCCTCGCCTTCGGCAAGGCCGAGGAACCGGCGCCGATGCTGACGCTCTTCAACCTCGCGCGGCTGGTGGACGACGTGCTGGACAGCGAACGGTTGGCCATCGGCGAGGACGACATCAGCCTGAGCGAGGAAATTCCCGGCCAGATGATGGTGCGCGGCGATCCCGAACAGCTGTATCGCGTGGTGTCGAACCTGGTGCGCAACGCCCGGCAGGCCATCGCTGGATCTGGACAGCCGGGCGAGATCCGCGTCGCCGCCCGCACCAATGACAGCGCCTGGGTGATCGAGGTCGCCGATACCGGGCCCGGCCTTCCCCCCAAGGCGCGCGAACACCTGTTCCAGCCATTCCAGGGCGGGGTTCGCAAAGGCGGTTCGGGCCTGGGGCTGGCGATCGCGGCGGAACTGGTGCGCGGCCATGGCGGCACGCTGATCCTGGCCGATAGCGGACCGACCGGATCGCGCTTCGAGGTGCAGCTGCCGATGGGATCGATGGGCTGAGGGCGGGGCGCCCGGGCGCTGCGCTGCAATGGCAGAAAATGTATTGCCGCAACGGCTTAAGCTTTTGACCGGAGTGGCGTAACCGGCGCATTCTGCGGCATACGGGGTTGGCGGTCCGTGTTTTCATGTAACGAGTCCTGCAAGTGGCACGCGGTCTGGGACTCTTTGTCTGGGAGTTGCAGTCGTGATGTCGCACAAGACGTTTTCAAGAGATGCTTTGAAGGCCGGCCTTGCCGCGCTGCTGACCGCCGGCCCGGCGCTGGCGGATGTCGTTCTGACCACCGATCAGGCCATCGTTCAGAACGATATGTGTATGGGAAATGACTGCCAGAACGCCGAAGATTTCTCGACCAGCTTCGAGGAACTCAAGCTCAAGGGCACGAGCGTGCGGCTTCGGTTCGACGATACCAGCACGAACCCCAGTTTTCCGGATCGCGACTGGGCGATCGAGACGAACGGCACGTTGTCGACCGATCCCGAGGAATTCCGCATCGAGGATGAAACCGCCGGCACAAGGCCCTTTCTCATTCAGGGCGGTGCCCCGTCGAATTCGGTCTACGTGGCCAGCGACGGCGATGTCGGGCTGGGCACGATGATGCCGCAAACCGATCTGCATGTTGTTTCTCCATCTGGCTCCGCAGCGCTGCGTCTGAACGGAAGCGGCGTGGCGTCAAGCTGGGATATGATCGGGGGGAGCGGCGGTTTCATCCTTCAGGATGTCGGGGCGGGAACGCAGCCTATCGTCCTGGACCCGGGCCTGCCCAATGGGACGATCCTGGCCACCCTGGGACGGTTCAACGTCAACTGGGAAGATACCGACATGGATTTCCAGGTCTGGGGAACCGATGGCAAGACCACGTTCTTCGGGGATGCCGCGACCGGGAACGTCGGCCTGGGGATTTTGTCGCCTGTGGCCCCCCTGCACGTCAGCCGCGCCGACGGCAGCGCGCGGGTGCTGGTGGAAAACACCGGCGGCGATCCGGGCGTCGCGCGCGAGCTTTTCAAGCTTTCATCGAACGGCGGGGCCTATTTCACCTTCGAAAATACCAACGCCGGCACCACGTGGTTCTTCAACCATGAAAACGCTGCGCCCAACCGTTTCATCATCGCCGATGGCGTGGCGGACGGGCCGGAGCTGACCCTGACGGCGGATGGCGACATGACGATTCCAGGCCGGATCTTTACCGGCGGCTCCTGTGCTGCCGGCTGCGACAGGGTGTTCGACGCGGATTATCCGCTGCCCAGCTTTGCCGAGCAGATGGCCGCGATCCGCGAGAAGGGGCATCTGCCCAGTGTCGGCCCGACCGACGAGAACGGGCCGTTCGATCTGTCGGGTCTGTCCACGGGGATGCTCAACGAGCTTGAAAAGGCCTATCTCTACATCGATCAGCTCAATGCCGCGCACGAGGCCGAGATGGCAGACCTTCGCGCCGAGGTCGCGGCACTCGCCGCCACGCTTGAGGCGCTCCGGCCCGTCGTCGCCGATTGATCGCGTCTTTCGGTGGGCAAGCGCCGCGCCCGCGGCCGAATAAGTTTTCCCTTTTGCCCGCATTGGCCCTTGCAAAGCCGACCGGCCTCTAATAATTCCCGACTCCACGGACCGATAGCTCAGCTGGATAGAGTACTTGACTACGAATCAAGGGGTCGGGGGTTCGAATCCTCCTCGGTCCGCCACCTTGCACTTTTGACGAATTCGAACGGGTCGCCTTGGGCGGCCCTTTTTGTTTGTTCGCGGGGGACGAGGTGGTTTTGTTGCTCTGACGGCTTTCTTTCGTTCGCGCGCCTATGCCTTCTTTGGGCGGTATGGAATGGGCGCGGACCGTTGCGATTTGTTTCGCGACGTTAAAGCAGAGCGTTAACGTCGCCCCGCGCGCGCGCGTGCTGCTTTGGCACGGTGACATGCCGGTTGCACCGAAATGGCTTCCTGCGGCCAGCCGACAGGATCGGCTCGATCCGGCACCTCCGGGTTGTATGGAAATACCCAACTGAATTTGTCGGATTGACATATCCGACTCTTTCACTCAGTCTTGTCTTCAGTCCAGCCACCCCGAGTCATTCTCGGGCAGCCCGACACGTGAACCCGTTGCACCTGTCATAAGAGGACGTCGTGATGCCGCACCCCGTAAAACACTCTGCCACTCCTTGCATGGCCGCGCCGCTGGCATCGACCTTGGACGAGGCATCGCGATGACCTTTCATGCTGCCCCGCCGAAGCGCGCCGCCGTGCCGGTGCTGCCCACCTATGCTGTCCGCGACCTGACCGAGGGCGGCGACCTGGCGCAGATCGTGCTGGACGACCAGACCTACACCCTGCGGATCACGCGGGCCGGCAAGCTGATCCTGACCAAATGACGGGCAATGTTGACAAACGCGGCGGCACGCCGGTGGGCCATGTCGCGGACCTGGACGGGATCGAAGCCGCGTCGGTGATCTACCTGCGGCTTTGGGGCGACGGGCCCGAGGCGCGGGCCCGGATCTGGGACGACTTCGCCGCCGCGCTTGGGGCCGCCCGGGGCAGGGCGGCGCTCAAATCCTTTGAAACGCTCTGTGCGCTTTGTGCCGAACACGGGCGCCGCCCGCTGATGCGGCATGCGGTGGCCTGCAAATGCCTGGGCGCCGACGAATCCTGCTTTGCCAATTTCATCGCCACTGCCGCCACGGGCGAGCGGGAAGATGCGATGCTGATCGCCACGCTGCTGGTCCGGGTCGACATGGCCCCGCTGATCGCGTCGCTGGCCGCCGATGTCGGCTTGGCGCTAAGGCAGATGCGGATCGCGGCACCGCGCGATCTGGCGCCGCGATACCCACACCAGACACTCCACTGAACCAACGGGACGGACTTCATGATACGACAGACCCTCACACTCTCCGCTCTGGCGACGCTTGCCGCACTGCCCGCCCATGCGGTGGAACCGGGCGAGGTGCTGGACACCTATGCCGACATCGCCGCCGCCACCTACGAAGACAGCCTGATCACCGCGCAACGCCTGCAGGACGCGGTCAACACGCTGGTGTCTGACCCGTCGGCCGGGGCGCTGAACAAGGCGCGCGCGGCCTGGCTTGCGGCGCGGGTGCCGTACCAGCAGTCCGAGGTGTTCCGGTTCGGCAATCCCATCGTCGACGACTGGGAAGGCAAGGTGAACGCCTGGCCGCTCGACGAAGGGTTGATCGACTATGTCGATGCGGCCTACGCGGGCCCGTCGGATGAAAACGCCTTTGCCGCGCTCAATGTCATCGCCAATCCGACCTTTATCCTGTCGGGGCAGGAGGTCGATGCCACGGCGATCACGCCCGAGTTTCTGGAAATCTCCCTGCACGAGGCCGACGGGGTCGAGGCGAACGTGGCCACCGGCTACCACGCGGTCGAATTCCTGCTTTGGGGGCAGGACCTCAACGGTCACGAGCCAGGCGCCGGAAACCGGCCCTGGACCGACTACGCCACAGGTGACGCCTGCACCGGCGGGCACTGCGACCGGCGTGGGGCCTATCTGAGCGCTGCCACCGATCTGTTGGTGTCGGATCTGGAGTACATGGCCGCGGCCTGGGCCGAAGGCGGCGCGGCGCGGTCGGATCTGATGACCGACACCGGCGCAGGGATCGCCGCGATCCTGACCGGGATGGGGTCGCTGTCCTATGGCGAAACCGCCGGGGAACGGATGCGTCTGGGCGTCATGCTGAACGACCCGGAGGAAGAGCATTCCTGCTTTTCCGACAACACCCACAACGACCATTTCTATGACGGCGTGGGCATCCGCAACGTCTACATGGGCGCCTATGTCCGCGCCGACGGATCACTGGTGACGGGGCCGTCGCTGTCCGATCTGGTGGCGCAGCAGGATGCGGCGCTGGACGCGGAAATGCGCGGCAAGCTCGATGCGGCGGTGCTGGCGCTCGCGCGCATCAAGATCGCGGCCGAAGCCGGGTTCGCCTATGACCAGATGCTGGAACGCGGCAACACGGCGGGTGAGGCGCTGATCATGGGCGGAGTCGACGGTCTGATCGACCAGACGCGGTCCATCGAACGGGTGATCAAGGCCCTGGGCGTGGACGGCAGCGCCATCGAAGGATCGGACAGCCTGGATGATCCGGGCGCGGTGTTCCAGTAGGTCGCCCGTCTTGTCACAGAGCCCGAGCGTCCGGTCGCATCCGGGCCTCGGGCCCAAACCGGGATAGGAAAACATGCGCAGCTTTTCGCAATCGGGATGGAACATGCCGGGCACCCTGCTGCTGATCGCCCTGCTGGCCGCGTCCGGCGCCCGGGCCGGTGACCCTTACGCGGGGCTGGATGACCCGCATCTGGCGGTGATCCCGCGCACCGGGGACGAGGCCGCGCGGATCGCCGTCGCGACCGCCCTGCCGCAGGATTTCCACGCCCCGCAGCGGTTCGAGGATCGGTCGGCCGGGGCCGCGACGGTGCGGGCAAGGTCCGATGCCAGCGCCTTTTCAGAGCCCTCGGGCAATATCAGCTTCGGGGGCGAGCTGGATTTCAAGGTCGGCAACGGGCTTTTCCGCAAGCTTTGGGTCTCGTCGCCGTCTTCGACCCTCGCCTCTGACGGGCTTGGGCCGCTTTTCAACGCGCGCTCGTGTCAGCGATGTCACATCAAGGACGGGCGTGGCCATCCGCCCGAGGGGCCGGACGATCCTGCGGTGTCGATGTTCCTGCGCATCTCGATCCCCGGCAGCGAAGAGGATGCAATTGAAGAGATTGCGGACTACATCGCCACGGCGCCCGATCCGACCTACGGCACCCAGCTTCAGGAATTCGCGGTACAGGGCCATCCGTCCGAATACCGCCTCTCGGTACGCTACGAAGAACAGGCGGTGACGCTGGCGGACGGCACGACGGTGTGGCTGCGCCACCCGACCTACGAGGCGGTGAACCTCGGGTACGGACTGCTGCACCCCGATGCGATGCTCAGCCCGCGGGTCGCGCCGCAGATGATCGGGCTGGGCCTGCTCGAGGCGATCCCGGCCGCCGATATCCTGGCCCGGGCCGATCCCGACGATCTGGACGGTGACGGCATTTCCGGCCGCCCCAACATCGTGTGGTCCTCGGAATTCGACCGGCCGATGCTGGGCCGCTTCGGCCTCAAGGCGGGCAATCCGACGATCCGGGAACAAAGCGCCGGGGCCTTCGTGGGCGACATCGGCATTTCGAACCCGCTGTTCACTGCCGGAAGCGGCGACTGCACCGATCTGCAGGCCGACTGCCGCGCGGCGATCCACGGCGATGGCGACGCGCGGGGGTTCGAGATCGACGCCGAAGGGCTGGACCTTGTCACCTTCTACAGCCGCAATCTGGGCGTTCCGGCGCGGCGCGACATCGACGACCCGCAGGTGCTGCGCGGGAAAGAGGTGTTCTACACCACCGGCTGCACCGCCTGCCACACCCCCAACTTCGTGACCCACCGGCTGAGGGATCAGCCTGAACAAAGCTTCCAGCTGATCTGGCCTTATACCGATCTGCTGCTGCACGACATGGGGCCGGGGCTGGCCGACGACCGGCCCGAGGCGCGCGCGACGGGGCAGGAATGGCGCACCCCGCCGCTTTGGGGCATCGGCCTGACCCGGCAGGTCAGCGGTCACAGCTATTTCCTGCATGACGGGCGCGCACGCTCGATTCTCGAGGCGGTCCTGTGGCATGGTGGCGAGGCACAGACCCAGCGCGATGCGGTTGTCGCCATGCCGACGGCGGACCGCGCCGCGCTTCTCAGATATCTGGAAAGCCTATGAAACGCACGATCCTTGCCTTTGCCATCTGCGCCTGGCCCTTGGGGGCCGCCGCACAATCGGTCGTTGCGGACGTGGTCGAGGGGCACATCCTGCCCCGGTTCGAAACGCTCGCCGCGACATCGCAAAGTCTGGCCGACACCGCGGCGCAGGATTGCGACCCGGGGTCGGACGCGCTTCGACAGGCCTTTGGCACCGCCTTTGACGCCTGGATCGCCGCCAGCCATCTGCGCTTCGGCCCGACCGAGGTCGAGGAGCGTGCATTCGCCCTCGCATTCTGGCCCGACAGCCGCGGCGCCACGCCGCGCACGCTGGCCCGCCTGATGGCAGAGGCCGATCCCGTTGCCAGCGACCCCGACCGCTATGGCGAGGTGTCGATTGCCGCACGCGGGTTCTACGCGCTCGAACTGCTGCTTTACGACGACGCGCTGGGGCAGGGCACCGATCCGGCCTATCGCTGCACCCTGATCCGCACGGTCACCGCAGATATCGCGGGGCTGTCCGCCGCCATTTTGGACGACTGGCAGCCGGGCTATGCAAAGGCGATGGAAAACCCCGGCCCCGACGGCATCTACCGCAGCCGCGAGGACGCGCTGCAAGAGCTTTTCAAGGCGCTGACCGCGGGCCTGCAGTTCACCTCGGACACCCGGCTGGGCCGCCCGCTGGGCACCTTCGACAAGCCAAGACCCAACCGGGCCGAGGCGCGCCGGTCCGGCCGGTCCGCCGCGCATGTGCGAATCTCCCTGACGTCGCTGCACGATCTCGCGGTGCGTCTGGCCGCGGGCGACAGCGCTCTGGTGGCGGAGTTCGAAGAAGAGTTCGATGAGGCGCTGGCGCAACTCGATGCGCTCAACGATCCGGTCTTTGCCGGTGTGGCAGAGCCGGGCGCGCGGCTCAGGATCGAGGTTCTGGCGCAGGCCATCGACGCGATCCGCAACACCGCCGCCGAATACCTTGGCCCGCGCCTCAGCGTCGCGGCGGGCTTCAACGCCTTGGACGGGGATTGAAACGGATGACGCAGACCGGACGACGGCACTTCATCGGCGGACTGCTGGCGGCGGGGCTTATGCCCGCCCCGACCTGGGCGGACGCCGGATCGCCCGCCTTCCTGTCGGCTGCCGCTACCGCTGACGGGGCGCATATGCTCTGCGGGATCGGTGCGGACCTGGGGATCGTGTTCCAGCGTCCGCTGCCGGGTCGGGGCCATGCGGCGGCCGCGCATCCGACGCGGCCCGAAGCGGTGGCCTTTGCCCGCCGCCCGGGTACCTTTGCGGTGGTGATCGATTGCCGGTCCGGCGACGAGCGCGCGCTGTTGCAGGCGCCGCCAGGCCGCCATTTCTTTGGCCACGGCGCGTTTTCGCAAGACGGCGACCTGCTTTACACCACGGAAAACGATTACGAGGGTGGGCGCGGGCGGATCGGCATCTGGGATGCCGCCGGCGGCTACGAGCGCATCGGCGAATTCGACAGCGGCGGCATCGGCCCGCACGAGATCAAGCGGCTGCCAGGCACCGACACGCTGGTCATTGCGAACGGCGGCATCGACACCCATCCCGACAGCGGCCGGGCCAAGCTCAACATCCCCACCATGCGCCCGAACCTGGCCTATATCGAACGCGGCGACGTGGTCGAGCGTGTAGAGCCGCCCGAAGCCATGCACAAGAATTCGATCCGGCATCTCGCCGTCAGCGCCGCGGGCACGGTGGCCTTTGGCATGCAGTGGCAGGGCGAAGGCAACCCGCCCGCGCTGGTCGGGCGGCATGACCGGGGCGGGCAGATGACATTCATGCAGGCGGATGACGACGCACTGCGGCAGATGGCGGGCTATATCGGCAGCGTCGCCTTCGGACCGGACGGCCGCAGCATCGCCGTCACCTCGCCGCGCGGGGGGCGGGTGCAGGTCTTTGACAGCCGCACCGGTGCGCTGACCGCATCGACCGCCATCGCGGATGTCTGCGGGGTCGCGGCGCAGGCTGGCCAGATCATCACGACCTCGGGCACCGGCGCGATCCGGCGCCTGGGGGGCAGGGCGCGGGAAGGCGACATGCGCCACCCGTCGCTACGCTTCGACAACCACCTGATCGCCTTGTCCTGATCCGGCCCGGGTCAGGCGAAATCGACGAACCGGTTGAACGGCATCTCGCGCAGCCGCTGGCCGGTGGCGGCAAAGATCGCACCCGCCAGCGCCGGGGCGGCGGGGGGTACCGGGGGTTCGCCAATGCCCAGCACGCGCGATCCGTTTTCCAGCGCCCGCACCTCGATCCGCGGCGACTGGTACAGGCGCATGGACGGGAAGGTGTCGAAATTGGCCTGCTGCGCCGCGCCGTTTTCATAGGTCGTTTCGCCCATGATCGCGTGCCCGAGCGCCCAGATCACCCCGCCCTGCACGAGGTTTTCAAAGTTCACCGGGTCGACCAGCGTGCCGACCTCGGCGGCGACCCAGACCTGGTCGAGCACGATGCCCGCGTCGGTCACCGAAACCTCGACCACCTCGGCACAGGGCACGCCAAAGCTGCGGGTCAGCGCCACGCCGCGACCCTTGCCGTTGCCCAGCGGACCGGCCCAGCCCGACATCTCGGCCACGGCCTCCAGCGCCTGCCGCGCCAGATCGTCGTTGCACAGACGCAGCCGTTCCTCCAGCGGATCGGCCCCCGCGGCGTGAATAAGCTCGTCCAGTGCGGCGTTCTGGAAGAACCCGCCCGAGGACGCCCCCACCGACCGCCAGGATGAAATCGGCGCAAGCGCCGGCGCGCGGTAGCCGCTGACACGCAGGTTGGGGATGGCAAAGGGCGCGTCCCAAGCCCCCGCCACGATCTGGCTGTCGGGGCCGGGGGCGGGCTGGTTCTGCCGCCCCAGTTGCGAGGCCATGACGCTGGGTGACGCGATGCCCAGATCCATCGCCGTCACCTGCCCGCCCGACACCGCCCCGCGCATCCGCGCCATGGCGATCTGGCGCGGGAAGTCGTGCAGCATGTCCTCTTCGCGCGAATAGGTCAGCTTGACCGGTGTGCCCTTCATCTGAACCGCGATCTCGGTGGCGTATTTGACCACTTCGTCCTCGAGCCTGTGGCCGAAACTGCCGCCCATCATCTGCGCGTGCAGGGTCACGTCCTCGGGCTCGAGCCCCGCGATGCGGGCGACGTTCTGCTGCACAAAGCGGGGGATCTGCGTGCCGGTCCAGACCTCGGCCCCGGCGTCGTCCACCCGGACTATGGCGTTCAGCGGCTCGAGCGGCGCGTGCACCAGGTAGGGCGCGCGATACTCGGCCTCGATCACCTCTGCGCCATCCAGCGCCGCGTCGATATCGCCATCGTCGCGTTTGCGGCTGTCCAGCGCATCCTGGGTAAAGGCATCCGACAGTGCCTGCCAATGCGCGTCCATCGTCGCGGGCATCGGCGCGGGGGTCCAGTCGGCCTTGATGCTGTGGGCGGCACGCATGGCCCGCCAGGTGTTGTCGGCCACCACGGCGACGCCGCCGGTGATCGGCACCACCGCCTGCACGCCGCGCATCGCCAGCGCGTCGGTGGCGTCATAGCCGTTGATCCCGCCGCCCTGCGCGGGGTTGAGCAAAAGTGCCGCATGCACCATCCCGTCAACCGCGCCGTCGATGCCGTAGGTCTGCGTGCCGGTGGATTTGGCCACGATGTCCAGCCGCTGCATCGGCTTGCCGATGTAACGCCAGTCCGACGGCGCGCGCAGGGGCACATCCTGCACCGGTTCCATCTCCGCAACTTCTGCGGCGAGATCGGGATAGGGAATGCGCTCACCGCCCGGCAGGATCACCGCGCCGCTTTCGGTGCGCAGCTCTGCAATGTCCACACCGCTGCGTTGTGCCGCCGCGGCCTTGAGCGTTTCGCGCGCCGATGCCCCGGCGGCGCGCAGCTTGTCGAACCCGTCGGCCACGGTGGTCGATCCGCCGGTGATCTGCAGGCCCAGAACCTTCATCACCGCGCCGATGCCGTCCTCGGCCACGTCGCGCAGCACGCCGCCTGCGGGCACGGTGAATTCCGCCGCCTCGGCGGCAAGCGCGGTGTTCCAGTAGACGGGCGCGGGCGGGCCGGGATCGACGCGCACCTCCGCCAGATCGACATCCAGTTCTTCCGCGAGCAGCGCCGCCTGTACGTGATAGGCGCCTTGCCCCTTGTCGGCGCGGGGGGTGATCAGGGTCACGCCGTCCGTGTCGATCCTGACATAAGGCGTCAGCGCCGCCTCGTCGGAGCCAAGCCCGCCTTTCAGCGGGTTGGGATAGGACCGCCGGACCATGTAGGTGCCAAAGGCAACGCCCCCGGCGACGGCGACCGCGCCGACGACAAAGGCGCGGCGGGTGAAGGTGCGCAAGCGGCTCATCTCAGACCTCTTTCAGGCTTTGGGCGGCGGTGCGCACGGCGGCGCGGATGCGCGGATAGGTGCCGCAGCGACATAGGTTGCCCGACATGGCATTGTCGATATCCGTGTCGCTCGGGTCCGGCAGTTCCGCCAGAAGCGCTGCGGCCTGCATGATCTGGCCCGACTGGCAGTAGCCGCATTGCGCCACCTGATGTTGGATCCAGGCCGCCTGCACCGCGTGCAGCGCCTCGGGCGTGCCAAGGCCTTCGATCGTGGTCACATCGGCCCCGTCCACGGCGCTCACAGGGGTGACGCAGGACCGCGCGGCCATGCCGTTGATATGCACCGTGCAGGCGCCGCATTGCGCGATGCCGCAGCCGTATTTCGGGCCGGTGATCCCCAACTCGTCGCGCAGGACCCACAAAAGCGGCATGTCCTCCTCGACATCGACGGTGTGGTCTGTTCCGTTGACAGTCAGCTTCATCCGGCGCGTCCGCTTGCTGGTTGCGCGCAGTCTACAGGAATCGCCACCCCGGGGGGAGGCGTGACCTCACGTTCCGGAGGCCCTGCGGCGATCAGCCCTGCGGCGTGGTCGGCACCCACATGCTGACCGACGGTTCCACCCGTCCGCCCGGTCCAGAAATCTGCTGGTAGTTGAGCGTGAAGAGGTTGCGCCACATGTCCACGGCGATCCGCGAACCGTTGACGCCCGTCGCCTCGGTGCTCAGCTCCGGATCGGGGGTGCGCGACAGCCAGATGCCCAGCGGATCGTAGATATCCAGGAAATAGTTCGCCGGATCGGCGGGGTCGCCGGTGTAGCCCAGCACGTAGATATAGCCCTTCATCTCGGTCGCGAGGTCGAGGTACTGATCCTTCGCCGTCTCGGCCTCGGCCTTGACGCGCGCGAAATCGTCCGCATGGAACCGGGTCTGCGCGGCCTGCTGCTGCCCGTCGACCTGCAGGGTCATCAGGGGGCTGAGTTCGATGGTGTCCAGGCGGGTGGTATCATCGGGATCGACGTCGATGGAATAGGTCCGGCCGGCCTCGGCATCGTTGATCAGCCAGACCGTCCCCTGCGCCTGGACGGTGACCCGGACCGACGCCACCACCGGTGCCCTCGCGGGCAGGGCGACTTGGGCAGTGGCCAGCGCTGTGACGATGGCGTCCGGCACCGCTCCGGCGCACAGCGCGGCCTCGCACTCTGACGGATCGACGTAAAGCCCGTTGCCCGCCACCGTGGCCTGGGGCGAGATGGTGACGCCCGCCTTGGCAAATGCGGCCACCCCTTCGGCGCCCAGGAACCCGTAGTCGAGGTTGTCGGACAAGCCCGATGGCAGGGCAAAATCGTCGCCGGTGGGCGGGGTCACCGTGATCTGATCGTTGCCCAGAACCGCCTGATACACAGAGTCGTCGGTGTTGGTGATCGTCCATTGCGTCGACAGCGGCGCGCTGTTGAGAGCAAGCTGATACTGCTGGCCGTTTTCTGCCAACGTCACGTCGACGATCAGGTCCGCGCCGCCCAGCAGGGTCCAGTGCTGGGTCAGGTCGAACCCCGCCACGGCAAAGGCGCTGCGCAGCGCCACGCTCACCAGCCCGGCGTCCAGATCGGCGGCATAGTCGGCGGCGGCCAGCTGGGTCACGTCGGCGGCCTTGAAGCAGGCGTTGGGGTTGCCGTTGATGTCAAAGGCCTGCACCCGCCGGTTCAGACTTTCCAGCACCAGGATGCGCCCGTCCTGGGTGATCGCCACCGCACGCGGCCCCATCATCAGGCCCTGTCGGATTCCCTTGCCCGACACCACCGTGCCCAGCGGGGCGTCCTCGTCCGATGTGCCGTCCTGGCTGATCGGGACAATCTCCATGCGATGATTGTCAAAGCTCACGGCGATGGCGTAATTAGCGGGATGGATCACCAGACTGTCGATGGTGGTCATCGCAAAGCCGCCGTGGCTGGTGGTCTGATCCATGTCGAAGGGCGTGGTGTCGTCCAGGATCACCTTGCGCAACTGTCCGACCGTGCCCGAACTGTCGAGGAAATAGTTGTTCTGGCCCACCACGTCGGTCGGATAGAGGAAAACGACGATGTCGCCATCCGACTGGCGGTTGAGCTGATAGGTCGGGTCGGTCTGATCCGGCAGCGTCAGGGTCCATTCCACGGTCTCCTCCAAAACCGTGACCACGACCGTCGCCAGATCGTCGGGCAGGGGATAGCCCGCGTCGGCAAATGTCGTCGCCAGCGTGCTGTCGACGGTGCCCGCGTCCAGGTCGGATTGCACCGACGCAGGCGCGTTGAACAGCGGTTCTGGCCCGAACTGTTCATAGGCCAGAAAGGTCGCAGCGGCGAACCCGCTGGACGAGAATTTCAGCGCGCTTTCGGGATCGGACAGCGTGTTGATGTTCTGGAAGGTGTAGAGCGTCGCATCGGAGGGCGTAGCCGTGCCCTGTACCGGCACGTTCTGGTGCGCGGCCTGCCAGGTATAGCCCAGCATGTAGGCCCCGTTGTTGAGCGTGATCGACACCACCTGGGACAGCCCGTCGGCGTTCAGATCGGCCTGGGTCTGGTCGGGTCTCGCGTCGGGCGCGTTCGACCACTGATGGCCGCCCTCGTCGGAATAGGTCAGTACCTGCGACCACAGGTATTGCGTCTGCGCGGTCAGCGGCACGAGGTTTTCGATGATCGCGCCGCTCAGATCCAGCGTTTGCGATGTGTCGGTCAGAACCGCATCGACCCACGGGCCGGTCCAGTTTCCGGCCAGCCAGTCGGTGTCGGAATAGACGCCAAAGGTGATCTGCAGCTGCCCGCCACTGGGGATCCGGTCAAAGGTCACGACGACGGGCTGGTCCCGTTCCGCAGGATCGGTGGGCAAGGCGCCCTCGATCGTGGTCGCGGTGCCATGCTTGCAGGACAGCACCGCCTTGAAGCGCGTCGCCTCGGTGGGCCAGATCGGCGGGTTGCCTTCCGATCCGTGCAGCGGATCGGGCGACACCGTGGCCACGACCTTGAGCGCGCGGGTGACGTTGACCGTGTAGGTGGCGGGTGAGCTGAGCACGTCGACGCTCGCCTCGATCAGCGCCCCTGCGGTCGCCGCGACGCCCGCGATCTCGGCCGTCCAGCCGACAAAGGGGATGGCGTCGATGATGTCCGACACGGTGATCTTGACGACATAGAAGTCGAACAGCGTCTCGACACCATCGGTCAGGAGCAACAGGACCTTCTTTGCCAGCCACGCGCCGAGGTTGCCGAACACGTAGCCGATCACCTTGTTCACGGCGAGGTTGACGGCAAAGTTCGCTTCGAACCGCAACAAACCGGTCAGCTTGCCAAGGATCAGCGCGATGATGATCACCAGCGCCAGAACGCCCTTGTTCTTCATCAGCTTCTTGTACCAGTCGCTGTGGGTGACCCAGGCCCCCGCGATGAGAAAGATGAAGGGCGACACGAACTGGAACAGGATCGTCGCGATCACTCCCAGCATGTCGGCGGTGGTGTTCCACTTGCTGGTGCCGATGCCGCCGAACAGGATATCGGCGCTGGCGGCCTCCTCGGGCCAGTACATCCTGACCGTGGTATCGCCGTGTTTCACCGGGATATCCATGATCGTGTAGACCGCGTAGACGAAGCCCAGGAACTCTTCCTCGGTGTCGAGGCCCAGCATTTCCTTTATCTGGAGCGCCAGCTCTTGCAGCTCGGTGAACTGCGACGGCGGTTTGTCTAGGGCGTTGCCCTGGTCGTCGTAGAATTTCACATGCGTGGCCAACGTGCGCATATAGGTGTTGAGCACGTCGATGCTGAACATCTGGCTTGCGGTGTCGAAGGTGATGGAGTCGTTGTGAACCTCCATCCCGTGGCCGGGGGTCTTGTTGTTGGTGGTGAATTCGTAGCCGCCGGTCGCATCGGCCTCGGTGGCCAGCGACATGGCGCGGCGCGACGCGCTGCGATAAAGCGCTGCCGCGGCGCTGTCGACGACGCCCTTTGCCGTCACCCCGGGGTGAAAGCGCGAAACCTGGTGGGCCTGGTTCACCGACCAGTGGCTGTTGCGCAGCGTCGGGTCGTTGGTCATCGACACCAGCGCCGAATTCAGCAGCGTGGCCAGGGTGTTTGTCTTGGGCGGCGCGTCAGGGCTGCCGATCAGCGCGGGGTTGAGCGCATAGGTACACAGGATCGTATCGTTGCTGACCTCGCCCCCCGCCATGTCGACCAGCGCCGGGTTCAGCGTGGTGGCGGTGCCCTCGTCATCGGTGATCTGTGTGCTGAGCGCAAAGCCGTGGCCGCGCGGCATCTGCGCGATATAGCTGGCCAGCGGCCCGATATCGGCAGAGCGGTTGATGAACAGATCGCTGATCAGCGCCGCATGCCGGTTGCTGGTCGAGGCAAGCTGCGGATGCGAAAACGCCAATGCGCCCGCGGTGGAGAGGGCCGCCGCCTTGATCAGGTCGGTCTTGCTCATGAACTCGGCCATCTGACGGTCATCGGCCAGCGTGGCCGGCGCCGTCAGCCCGAAATGCTGCCAACTGCCCAATGGCCGGTCACGCAGGTCGGCCATCCGCCCGATCCGGTGTTCGATCAGCGCGACCACCGGCACCTCGATGCTGACGGCCAGCAGGGTGGGCAGGACCCCGTTGCTGCCGTCGTCATTGTGGACGCGCAGCATGAACGGCGCCTTTTGCGGCACCGGCACGTCGGCGGCGAAATGGGTCAGCCGGGCCAGATTGTCCGCCGAAAGCGCCGCGACGGCCGGGTTTTCGCGACGGGCCGCAGCGCGTGTTTCGTCCGTATGGGGGATGAGCGGGACGCGGGCACCCGGCACCTTGACGTACATCCGGTCATAGCAGTCGGCCATGCCGCCCATGTCGAAATGAAACGTGCGGTCAAGTGTGGGGGCATGCATGTCGATGTTCCTTGCATGGGGCAGGTGGGGCGCGTCCGTCAGCAGCCAAGCGACCCCGGCGCGCAGGTCGGCGGGGCGGGCGGCGCGGGGGCGATCATCATGTCGGACAGCGCCAGCCCCGCGGCCTGGTTGGCGCCGTAGGTGTTGCCGTTGGGCATGACGGTCGAGTCAGAGAAACTGGCATTGTAGAAATTCGTCGGCTCGACCGGCGTCGCCGTAAAGGCCAGCCGCCCCTGGTCGTCCTGGTAGATCGAGGTCACATTGGTTCCGTAGACGGCAAGCGTGTCGTCGCCGGTGTCGAAGATCCGGAACCCGGTGTAGCCCACCACCGGCACGGCGGTGTCGGTGAGGAGCGACGAAAGATCCCAGTAGCCGCGGGTCCGGTTCGGGGTGATCTTTGGCCCGTCGCAGGGCGGCAGGGTGTAGTCGTTGCTTTCGAACCCCTGCATCAGCGCGCGGGGGATGGTCTGGCCGTTCAGCGCCGCGGCAAAATCCCCCGCGACATCGAAAAGCGCCGTCGGCGTTTCATCCGCCATGCCGCTGACCGCCACCCCGTCGTTGTCCGCCTCGATCAGGAACACCTTGTAGGCGGTGCCCCCCTTGGGTCCGACGCCGTTGCGCTGATGCAACTGGATCAGCCATTGCGCGTTGCTGCCCAGCACCGTGACCTGCGGAGAGCTGCAATAGGCGATGGCGTATCCGCTCTGTCCGAACGCCTGGTAGATTTCGGCGGTGAGCCATTTGTCATTGAGATCGGACGTGAGCCCGGCGACATCCTGTGTCAGCACGAAAAGCGGCACGCCGTCGTCAAGCGCGACCGCGGCATTGGCCATGTTCACCCCGCCGAGGATGGCCTGGCTCAGATCGACGCCTTGCAGGTTCGCCTTGGCCAGCGACGTGGCGCGGTAGCTGCTGGTGGCATTCAGCGTCGCGCCCGACAGGTTGGCGTTGATGAGGTTGGCATAATCGAAGGTGATCCCGCTCAGCCCGGCAGAGGGCAGTTGCAGCTCCCAAAGGTTGGCATTGGTGAGGTTGGCGTTCTCGATCGTGGCGGAGTTCATGATCGTACCGTCGTAAAGCGCCGCGCCCGACAGGTTCACGCCGACCATCGCGGCTTGGGTGAAATCGGCGCCCCGGAAGTTGCCAAAGGACATGGCCGCGGCGGGCACGCCGTCCGAGCTTTCGAGGATCGCGGTGTTGAAGCTGGCGTTGCTGAAATCGCCGAAAGACATCGTCGCCCCCGAAAGCCGCGCCTGAGCGGAAAAATCCGCGCTGTCGGCGCTGACCGAGCTTAGCGTGGCATATTGCAGATCGGCCCCCTGCAGGACCGCCTTCGACAGGGTGGCGGAATAGAAATTCGCCCCGGCAAGCCCGGCATCGGTGAACACCGTTCCGGTGAGGTCGTAAAAACCGAACTGCACCCCGGGCATCATCGCGCCTGTCAGATCCCGCCCGGCCAGGTCGTCCTTGCAGGCCGAGATATCGGCGAAACCCAGGTCAAGCTGCGCCCATTGCGGCAGGAACTCGCAGGTCATGACCGTATTGGCAAAGCTGGTGCGGCAGGTCATGTCGGGGACATGCAGCGTGATCGACGGCCCGAATGCGGCCTGCGAGATATCGGTGTCGGTGATCGCCGTGCAGTCGAGGGTCGCGAACTGGAAATCCGCGCCGGGATTGCTGTCGGCCCCGGTGATCATGACCCCCTGCAGGCAGGCATCGGTCAGATCGGCCGAGGTGAAGTTAGTGGCGGTGCCGTTCGCATAGCCCAGCGTCGCCCCGGTCAGGTCGGCGCCGGTCAGATCGGCGTTTTCGAAGGTCGTCCCGGTCAGGTCGGTGCCTGAGAAGTTGGCATCGCTCAGGTCCTGGCCCGCGTAGTTCTGACCGGCGGTGGCGCTGTTGCGGTAGTCCGTACCCGCATGGGTCAGCCTGCTGCAGGCCAGCGATGCGCCCGGGGCCGGCGTCTGCGCGGGCAGGGGCGCGGGCAGCCAGGCCAGTGACAGGGCGCTAAATGGAAAAAGCAATCGGAACAACGCGGGCATGGCTTATTCCTTTGGGCCAAAAGGGGCGCGGGTCGGGGCGGGCCGCGCTCAGTATTGATAGGTTTCGGTGTTGGCGACGCGACCCGGCACCCCCTGCGCGCCCGGGTTGGGCGTGCAGCTGTTGTTGGCGGTCGCCGCGGTGCCGCCCGCGTCGCCGCCATTGCTGGCATAGCCGGTGAAATAGACCGGCGTTCCCGAGACCGTGCCGCCATTGACCAGCGCCACGCCCAGGGCGGGGCCGCCATTGCCGCCCGCGCCGCCGCCGCCGCTGCCGCCCGGCGCGCCGTTGCCGCCCGGGCCACCGTCGCTGTAGCCGCCGGACTTGGTGAACCCGGCATGGCCGTTCGACCCCTGGCCGCCTTGCAACGCCGCGCCACCCTTGCCGCCCGGCCCGCCGCGACCGCCGGTGATCACCGTGTCGGTCACCGTCAGCGTGGCATTGTCCAGCACCACCGCGATGGATGCGCCGCCCTGCTGGCCGCCCCGGCCAAAGTCGCCGCCGCATCCGCCCGCGCCACCGCCGCCGCCGTTCTGGCCGGTGTGGACGTTCTCGGAAATCGGGGTTGAGTTGGCCGCGCACATGCCGCCACCCCCGCCCCCGCCGCCCGCGCCGCCGATGCCCCCGGCGGTGCCGTCGCCGCCCTTTACCGGCTGCCAGCCGTCGGCGCCGAAGGTGCCGGTCACGACGGTGCTGGCCGCGCCGCCCGGACCGCAAGGCCCGGTCTGGCCGCCTTGCCCGCCGTGGCCCTTTCCGTTGTCGCAGTTATAGGTGATGTTGCTGCCGCATACGGTCGACCCGGCGCCGCCGCCGTTGGAATAACTGGTGGAGGCTCCGGCCCCGCCCGGCGCGCCGTTGGTGCCGTCGCAATTGCCGGAACAGCTGGAACTGCAGCTTGGGTTGATTTTCAGGCCGTCCATGTTCAGCTCGGCCGTTCCGCCCTTTCCGTTGCCGCCGCTGCCGCCGGTGGCGGTGCACTGGCTGTTGCTGGCGCCGGCCGTCCCACCGGCACTGCCGGGGGTGGAATATGTTGTGCTGGCATCCGCGCCGGCATCGCCGTCACTGCCGTTTCCGGCCACCACTGTCACGCTGGTCAGCGTGAGGAAAGCGCCGTTCGTCGCCTGCAGCGTGACGCTGGGGGCCGAGGCGGCAGCGGGGCTATTGCCCGACAGGTGCAGGAACGACAGCGCCGCATTGGGGGTTCCGTCCGCCGCCACGACCGGCGCGCCGCCACTGTCGGTTCCGGTCATGCTGATCACCGAATAATAGCTGGATGCGTCGGCGCTGGTCGGGGTCGAGGACGGCAAACAGGCGCCGAGTATGGCTTGGTCCGGACCCAGGTTGATGGTCTCGGTCACCTCGTAGGCGTCGTAATAGACCAGCGCCGCGCAAGAGCCGCCGGAGGGGCAGGCGGCCAGGGCCGCCGCCACGCTGGCGCAGGGCGCTTCGCTGGTGCAGGCCGCGCCGTCCTGGCCGGTGCTGGCGCTGGCATAGGTCCAGGCGTCATAGCCGGTGGGCACCGTGCCCGCGCAGGCCCATGCGGGGTCGGTGGCGACGGCTTCGGCGCTTTGCGTCGTGGCCCCCGGGCAGGAGGCCGGCAGCGTGGCCCCCGCGAGGTCAAGCTGATCTGGAAATTCCGCAATGTTGCAGTTGACGCTGGCCCCGGTGAAGACCGGCGCGCAGGATGCGTCCAGCCCGACCAGCGCCGCTCCCGCCACGACACCGGGCATCTGCGCGTCTGAGAAATCGGTACAACTGAGCGTTGCATACTGGATGTCGGCGGCGGACATGGCGGCGGCGGTGAAGGCCGTGTTGCTCAGATCCGCGCCTGTAAAGAGCGTGGGCGTTCCGTCCTGATCGGTGATGGTGGCCCCGCTGAAATCCGCTCCGGTCAGATTGGCGCCGGAAAAGTTGCTGCCTTCGATCTGGGCGTTCTGGAAATTGGCACCGCTCAGATCCTGCCCGGCATAGTTCTCGCCGACGACGGGCTGGCCCGACATGTCGACCGGCGCCGACTGCGCGGGGGCCAGAGTGGGCAGCGCTGTCAGGATCAGAAAGACGAGGGGGTTGGCCCCCCGGAAAACGGGGGATGAGCAGAATGACATTGAACCCTCCCGGGGGCCAAAGGGCTTTGGTGGAAATCGAAACTCTGCTCAAAAGGTAGCGAGGGGGTTCGCGGCTTGTCAAGAATTAGTATCGTTAAGGTTGTATTATTGGTTGGAAATATTAACCCATGATTGCTGCCCAGCGAGGTCCGGGCAAGCCGTCAGGGGGCCGACCCCGCGCGGTTCAGGGGCGGATTGCACGCTCCCCCATATGCGTATCCGCCAGAGCCTCTTGCAGCCGTCGGTTCAGCCCCGCGGCCAATGCTGTGATCTGCGGTTCGGCGAAGTAGCTGCCATGCGCGCCGGGCAGAATCTCGTGCACGGTATCACCATGCGCGGCGCGCCAGTCCGCCTCGGGGTCCGGACGCTGCAGGAAGGGATTGAACTCGGCGCTTTCGGCCCCGAAAAACAGCGCCAGCCGCCCCGGATAGGGTGCCGTCGGTTCATGATCCAGCAGCGCCAGAAGCGCGGGCGGAGTCTGCCGCGCGGTCATCCTTTCGGCGACGGCATGCATGATCTGCCCGGCCTGGCAATTGCCGCCCAGCAGGATCGGACCGCTGCCCGCCAGGCGCTGAACCTCGTCGCAGATCGGATCCAGAAGCCGGGCCAGAAGGCGCGCCTTGGCGGCATCGCCATCGGCCAGCCCGTGAAAGGACCGTAGCGCATAAAGCGGCTGATCGGGACCAAGGGCCCCGGCCAGTGCGGCGGGTTCGTGGGCGGCGTTGAAGCACCAGAAAAGCGGCACGCCCCGTCCGGTTTCGTTGAACGCCAGCACCGGCAGGCGTTGCCCGACCGGCGTGCCGCCCCACTGAGAGCCGGTCATTCGCATGCGGCGAACCACCTCGTCCGCGTCCGGTGGGAAGCCCGCCGACGGCGGCGCAAAGAGCGGGATGACATGACCGTTTGGGCGCGCAGCATCGGTTCCGCAGCGCGCGCTGCGGATCGCCTCGGCCATGCCCGCGATGGTCCTTGCGCTGCCCAAAAGCGCGTCTTCGGGCAGGCGCACGGCGAAAATCTCGCTCACCTCCGACAAAAGGCGCGCCGCCACCATCGAATCTCCGCCAAGGTCGAGGAAGTCGGCGTCGGGCGACACGTCTGCGCGGTGCAGCGCATCGCGCCAAAGCGTGGTCAGCACCCGCAGGATCGCGGGCGCGGCTTTGCCGACCGGTGCGTCCGACGCATTTGCAATCGCTGCTCGGACCCCTGGAAACAGGGCCGCGGCACGGGCGCGGTGCGGACGTCCGGCGCGGTCCCGCGGCAGCGAAGGGGTCAGCTCGATCCGCGCGGGCACATGCGACGGCGGCAAGCGTGCGCGCAGCGTGTCGCGCAGGGCATCGGGGTCCAGCCCGTCTCCAACCGGCACGACCAGAGCCGCAACGAGCTGGCCCAGGGTCGGATCGGGCAGACCCAGGCAGACGCAATCGGCCACGCCGGGATGCAGGCGCAGCGCCGCCTCGACCCGGTGCGGCGATACGATCTGCCCGGCGCGCGTGATCTGCTCTGACAGCCGCCCGGTCAGGATCAGGTTCCCGCCGCCGTCCTGCATCGCCAGATCGCCGGTCCGGAACCAGCCGCCGGAAAAGGCGGCGCGGCTGCGGGGGGCGTCTTTGACATAGCCCTGCACCAGCAGCGGGCCCGACACCGCGACCTGGCCTTCGCCGCCCGGATGCACCGGCCCGCCCTGCGGATCCTGAAGGCGCAAGGCGCAGTCCTGCGCGCGGCCTATCGTACCAAGCGGGGTTCGGGCGGCGCTGATCGGCCCGGTTTCCGCCGTGCCGTAGGTCTGCACGCAGGTCGCGCCCACGCGGTCGGCCAGCGCCTGCTGCGCCGCTGCGTCAAGGCCGTGGCCGGTGGATTCGATCAGCCTGAGCGTCGCGGGCCGGGCGGTGTCGTCGCTTCGCGTCAGGCGCAGCAGGTTCTGTGCAGGCCCGCGCAGCCAGGTGGCCGCGCTCTGGCCAAGCGCGTCAAGGATGCTGGTGGGCTCGCTGTTCGGCGCCACGCCAAAGGCACCGCCCGCATAGATCGCCGCCATCAGCCCGGCCATGACTTCGGGCCCGGTAAAGGGGCGGTGCAGGTCCAGCCCGATATCCCCGGGCCTCAAATCGAGCTGCGCCGCCAGCTTTGCCGCGCGCTGTCCCATCACATCGTGAGAAAGCGGGATGCCCAAGACCTCCGCCCCGTCGTCCCAGCGTAGCAGGATTGCCGCGATATCGTCGGGGCCGGCGGCGTCCTCTTCCTCTGGGCGCGCGCCCGGTTGCGACGGCACATGCGGCCAGTAGCGGCGGTCCGGGTCGTCCAGCCGAAGGCGCGCGATGTCAGGTGGCAGCGTATCGCCCACGGTGTCGGAAAGCGTGCCGCAGGCCACCGCCGCGGCCGGCTGCAACCGCGCGACCAGCGCCGCGAGTTCATCCTCGGGCAGGTCCGGTTCAACAGGGATCGCGGTGGCGGCGCCCGCGACCGCGAGGATCGCCGCAAGCGCGCGTGGACGGTCCTCGACCATCACCAGCACCCGGTCGGCGCGCCCGATCCCCGCCGCGCGCAGCCCCTTGCGCATGTCCGCCAGACAGAGCGCCAGCGCGCTGTAGCCGAGCGGCGGGCGGCCCGGCGACAGCAACGCAGGGGCCAATGGCTGCCGCCGTGCATGCGCACCGGTCACGGCATCTAGGGTGAGGAACAGGCCCATTTCTCGGCTCGGCTATGAAGAATGTGCGGATGGTTTCGCTTTAAAGATGTATCACAGGCTACGGGACTGTCCATCCAGCATACGCGGCCTGAGCGGTCAACGTCACGAAACCGCGCCGATCGCCCCCAGGAACTGATTGATCCGCTCCGCCGCCGCGCGGGCGGTGGCGGGGTCCTTGATCGCGGATGTATGTCCCTCGCCCAGCCGGATCATGGTCATCGGGCCGGTGTTGAAATGGCCCCAGCCCAGGTTGTCCTCGACCGGGATGCGCCCCTGCCAGCGGTTGTCGGCCGCAAAGATCAGCATCGGCAGATGGGCCCGGGACGGTTTGTAGCGGCCGATGGCCAGAAACGACCGCCGCACCTTGTCCCGCTGCGCCTCGGGAAAATCGGCAAGGTCAAGCTCGCCGAAACCGGGCACAAAGGCGATCTGATCGTCCTGTCCCTGGGGCCTGAGGCTGTGCCGCACCCGCCGCGCGGCATAGGCCAGCGCATGCAGCCGCCGCGCCTTGCGGTAGCGCCACGGGATCGCCGTGTCGAACAGGATCACCGCCCCGATCCGATGACCCGTGTCCGCCAGGGCGGCTGCGGTTTCGTAAGCCAGAAAGCCGCCGAAGGACGGGCCCATAAGGATCAGCGGCTCGGACAGGTCGTCGCGCGCGATGACCGCTGCGCAGCGCCGGGCAGCCGCGGGCACGGTATCGGGATCGTCCGGGTCGATATGATCGGACTCCAGCGACATCGCATGGACCGCCGGGCCGCGATCCAGAGTGCGCAGGAAGCGGCGCACGTATTCGGATCTGCCACCGATGGCAGGCAGGGCGATCAGCGTGCCGGCCGCCTTGCCGGGGCGGATACGCTCAAGCCGCGCGATGTCGCCCGGCGCGCCTGTGCCGACCGCCTTCGCCACGATATCGCGCAGGTCGCGCAGCGACTGGACGTTCAGGATGTCGGCGGTGCCGATGCGGATGCCGAACGCGGCTTCGACCTCGAGCATCAGGGTGGTGTGGGCGTAACTGTCCCAGCCCGGCACGGTGTCCGGCGTGCCCGCCAGGGTCAGATCGTCAAGGGCAACGCCGAAAACCTGCGCGGCGATCGCAAGGATCCGTGCATCAAGATCGCCGTTGTCCGGGCCGGGCGGCGCTTTCGCCTCTGCCTGTGTCAGCAGGATACGCAGGGCCGGAAGGTCGGGCTTGTTCGATGCGGTGCGCGGTATTCCGGTTACCTGCACCACGCGGCGGGGCATCTTGCGCAGCTCCAGCCGCGCGCGGCAGTGGGCCATCAGCTCTGCTTGCGGAACGGGGCTGTCGGCGACAAAGGCGGTCACCGGCACCGCACCGTGTACCGGATCATCCAGCCCCACGGTCTGCGCTTCGGTGATCCCGGCAAAGGCCATGACGGCCTCGTCAATCTCTTCCGGGTGGATCAGGAAACCGCCGACGTTGATCGCGGTATCCCGCCGCCCCAGCAGATGGTAATCCCCGGCATCGGTCTTGCGCGCCAGGTCGCCCGTGCGCAGCCAGTCGCCGTCAAAGGCGGCCCGTGTCCGCTCGGGATCGCCCATGTAGCCAGCGAAAACAGTCGCGCCGCGCACCTGCAATTCACCCACCGGCCCGTCGCCCGCGATCCGCGCCTCGCAATCGACCGGCCTGCCGATGCTGTGACGCGCGCCCGCCTCGGGCAGGGACCCGGCGAAATGCGTGACCGCCACGGTTTCGGTCATGCCGTATTCATTGAGCACGGGCACGCCGAACCGCGCCTCGATCCGGTCCCACAGGGCCGGGCGCAGGGTGGCAGCGCTGGACAGGATGCCGACGGCCCCGGGGCGGGCGAAACAGTCCTCGCGCGTCGCAAAGCGGTCGATGAGGTCCAGCAGCGCCGGTGCCGCGACCATATGCGTTGCCCCTTCCTCGGCCAACCAGTCCAGATCGGCGTTGAGCCGGTTCACCGCAAACGCGGGCGGGCGGATCAGCCTGGCCCCGGCAAAGGCCGCAAGCATCGGCCCTTGGATCAGCCCATCCGTATGAGAGAGCACCAGCCCGTTGAAGATCCGCGCCTTTGGCGTGACCTGAAACACCCGTGCAACGGTCTGCAACTGCGCATTGAGATGGGCATGGGTGATCATGACGCCCTTGGGCGCGCCGGTGCTGCCCGAGGTGAAGAGCACGTAAGCCAGATTGCTTTCCGGCAGGATCAGCGAGGGGTCCGCCTGCGCCCCGGGGGTGTCGATGTCGGCGTCGGGCAGAACCTGTGCGGTCGTGCCGTAGGGCAGGCCGGGCCGGTCCGGTGAGGCCACGATCAGAACAGGTTCGGCGCGCGCCGCGATGCCGCGCAGCCGGTCGATGCCCGCATCGGTGGCGGGCAGGATTGGCACAGCACCGTTGAGCAGGCAGCCCAGCCAGGTGCTGAACCCGGTCCAGTCGTCGCGGGCCAGGATCATCACCCGGTCGCCCGGCTGCACGTTCTGCGTTTGCAGGCAACCGGTGATGCGCCGGACCTGACTTGCCAGCACGGCATAGCTGCGCCGCGCATCGCGTCCGATCCAGAACGGCGCGTCCGCCGCATCGGTGATCCGGCTCCAAAGGCGTTGGGACAGGGGGCTGGGCGTGGCGGTCATTCCTGAGCATTCCGCGCCACGGGCGTCGTATGGGGCCGAAGCCGCGACACCCGCGCCGGGTTGCCAGACACCAGCGTGCCCGGCGCCACGTCGCGCCGCACCACCGATCCCGCCGCGACCACCGCGCCGTCCCCGATGCGCCGGTCGGGCAGGATCACCGCCCCCGCGCCGACGATCGCATCCGCGCCGATCCGCACGTTGCCCGCGATGGTCGCGCCAGGGCCTATGCTGGCATAGGCCCCGATGACGCTGTGATGCCCGATGCTGGCGGCGCGGTTGACCAGCACGCATTCGCCCAGCATCGTCGCCCCGCCGATCACCGCGCCCGCGTTGACATAGCTGCCGGCACCCCGGCGGCAGGACTGTGCCAGGGTGGCGGTGGGATCGACGAGCGCCGGGGCCAGGATCAGACCGATATCCATGGCGGTGTCCACCAGTGCGCGCCGGTTGGCGGGGGCAAAGGCGCAGGGCAGGATGCCGATGTCGAAATCGGGATCAAGGAAATCGTCCAGCGCCACCTGCCTGCTGCGGTCCAGCAGACGCGAGGTGTCGTCCATCGCGACCGCCGCGACCAGTTCGACCCCGGCGCGGATGAGCGTTTCCTCCACGTCGACGACCAGCGGGCTCTTGACCCCGAAAAGCACGACGCTGTCCCTGTCCGGCATCTTTGCGAAATGTCCCTGTTGGCCCTTGTCTGTCGCACCCCAATAAGCGGACCGTACAAGGATGCGGCCATCAGGCGCTGCTGTCCAGTTTCACGAGGGCATTGCTAGGCCGCGACGGGGATCATCGTGCCGGTCAGCAGGGCGATGTGGGTCCGGGTGTCTTGCGCCACCGCGTAGACATCCGCCGAGACGACGATCAGCCGCTTGCCCGGGCGGATCACCCGCCCCTCGGCCACCAGACGTTCCCCCATCGCCGGAGCCAGCAGGTGGATCTTCATCTCGGAGGTGACGACCTCGCGGTCCTCGGGCAGCAGCGTCAGCGCCGCGTACCCGGCGGCGGAATCGCCCAGCGAAAAGGTCAGGCCCGCGTGGCCGAACCCCTGCTGCTGCCGGGCCAGCGGCAGGATCGGTGCGGTGACCGTGACGGCGCCGCGCGTCACCTCGGCCAGCGTGGCGCCGAAGGTGGCCATGATCGCCTGCCGGTCAAAGCTCGCGCGGATGCGGTTGAAATCGTCCATGCGCCTTTCTGACCTGTCGGCTGGGTCGCGGCAAGGGCTCAGCGTGGCATCGGGATGGCGACGGGGCGCGGACCGGTGAGGATCGCCTGCGCCTTTTTCGCCATCAGCGTGGAAAGCGTGCTGCTGTCGCTGCGCAGGCCGCCGGTATAGGCGCCGTAGGCTGGCAGGATCAGACGCCGGTCATCCAACAGAAAACAGGGCCGCGACAGCATCCGACCGCGCAAGGCAAGCCGTGCCTTGGGATGGTAATGCCCGCTGACCTCGGCCAGGGCGTCGCTTGCGATATGGCGAAAGGTCAGCGGTCCGAGGGTGACATGTGCCAGATGCCCGCCGCCCAGCCCCACGGGGCCGGGATCGTGGTTCCCGGCGATCCAGGTCCAGTCGCGCCCGGCCTGCAGGCGGATGATCCAGAGCCGGTCGTCCTCGGGCAGCCAATCCTCGATGCCGGGCGTGTCGAAACTGTCGCCCAGACAGATGACCCGCCGCGCGCTGGTCGCGGCAAGGTCGCTGTCCAGCCGCTGCAGCGTCTCGCGCGTCTCGTAAGGGGGCAGCGCCGCGCCGCCCTGGGCCGACAGCCGCGCGGATTTACCAAGGTGCAGGTCAGACACCACCAAAAGCGCCTGATCCGGCCAGTGAAGCGCCCCCGAGGGCAGCGCGCAGAGGTCCGCGCCGTGGAAGGTGAAGGCATGGGTGTTCATGGCCTGTTCCTGCCACCCCGACGCCGTGCCGACAAGGGGTGACAGGGTGTGGGGCGCGTGTATTCTGGGCGCGATTTGACCGGAGTGAGTGTGTATGGATTGGGTGCCCGAATGTCTGTTGGATAATGCGGGCGCGATCATCCTGAAAGGGGAAGTTTGCATTGCCGGACTTGAGCCGCTCGACATTCTTGGTCTGATCGGTGTGCCATCAATCCTTGCCATTATTGTGTGGCTTTACCTGCGGGCGCGTCGGGCTGCAGATGCAGTGGCGGAAATGCTTCCTGCGAATGACAATTGGCCCGAAATCTCCAACCTCACCTCGCAGCACGCGCCCGACAACCTTGTCGCGCGGCGCGAGATGCAGACGCTGTCCGGCCAGATCGCGCGGGCCAAGGGCTCGGTGGTGCAGGCGACGGTCAAGGGGATGGCGGGGGTGGGCAAGACCACGCTGGCGCTTGAGGTCGCTCGGCGCGAGCAAGCGCGCTTTCGCGGCGTCTGGGTGATTCGCGCGGCCAACCCCGACACGATCCGCGCCAGCCTTCAGCAACTGGCTCTCAGATTGAGCGTTCCCGGGGCCGAGGGCACGGATCGTGAAGGCACGGCCCGCGCCGCGCTCGACACGGTCGCGCAGGACGACGCACCCTGGCTGCTGATCTACGACAATGCCGACGATCCAGAGGTGGCCAGAGGTATTCGCCGATCTCGGCCGAGCGGGTGACGCTGCTTTACACCTCGCGCTCCACCGACTGGCCGGACTGGTCGCTGCTGTCCGTGGGCCACATGACCCGCGATGAGGCGGTGCAGATGCTGGCAGACGGGTTGCCGGACCGCGACCGGGGCGATCTGGCGCAGGTGGCCAAACGGCTGGGCGACTGGCCCATCGCGCTCAACGCCGCCGTGGGGTATCTGTCCGCCCGCCCATCGGTGACGGTCGAGGCCTATCTCGAGCGGTTCGATGTGACAAAGCGCGAGATGACCAAAATCGACTGGTCGGGCAGCCGCGCCTCCTATCCCGACAGCGAGGAAACCGACACCATCGCCGCCGCCCTGCGCCTGACGACCGACCTGCTGAACCCGCCCGAACGCGCGCTGCTGTCGGTGCTGTGCTGGATCGACCCCGACGACCTGTGGCCCGAGATGGTGGCGGAGGGCGTGGCCTCTGAGATACGTTCGCCGTTTAAGGGTCAGGCGCTCCCGACCTCGCTGCAAGTGGCGGCGGCGCAGGACGGCTGGGTGGCTGAGGCGATGGACCGGCTGGCGGCGCATTCGCTGGTCGAACAAGACGAGGAGCGCTGGCGCATGCACCGCATGATCGCCGAGGTCTGGCGCGCCACACTGGCGGATGCGGCAGAATGGCGCGCAGCGACGGCGCAATTCGTGAATGCCTATGCGCCCTCCAATCCTCAAAGTCTCGCGAGCTGGGGTAAATACCGCCGCCTTATGCCCCAAGCTCGTGCGCTGCTCGAAGTCGGAGCCGACGACGGTGCCGCAGCGCGGTTGTTCAACGAAATCGCGAACTACGCCGTCAGCTTCGGCGTTCAGCCCGGGGATATCGCCTTTGCCGAAGCTTCGGCCAACATCCATGAAAAACACGCACCGGACAGCGAAAGCCACGCGGCAAGCCTGAACAACCTCGGCATGTTTCAAAAGCAGGACGGCGATCTCGACGCCGCCTTTGACACGTATAGCCGCGTCAGGGACATCAAGGCCGCCCTGCCGCAGATCGGCATCCGGCATCCGTCCTACGCCACGACACTCAACAACATTGCCGCTCTTTACTTCGCCCGAAAGGATTTCGCGCAAGCCGAGCCAATGTTTCTGGACGCGCAGCGCATCTGTCGGGAGGCGCTGGGTGCAGACAATCCTTCGACAATCAACCAGGACCGCAACCTCGGCGTGCTTTACAGCGAATGGGCCGCGACGGTGCGCGAGGATGAGGCGGCGGCATTGCGCGAGAAGGAGCGGCTGCACATAGAGGCCGCCTTGTCCGCCGCGCTTTCCGCGTTGGGGCCATTGAATGCTGAGGTCGCCATCGACCGCAACAATGCGGCGATCCGATTGGAGCGAGAGGGGCAATTGCCGGAGGCGCGCGCTTTGATGCGACAGGCGGCGGCCACGCGGATCGACCTGCTGGCGGCGGGACATCCGAGGACGCTGGGCAGCCTCAATGCCTACTTTCGCCTCGCCGCGCAGACCGGGGAGGAACATGATGCTGCGCTGAAATCCCTGATCGCCGAAGCCGGGGCGATCCGCAGCGCGCATCGCGACTGGGGCGCGGCGCGGCTGGACGCGCTTATGACGCGTCATGCCATCCCCGACGGGGCATTGGAAACACGCCTGACCGCGTTGGAAGACGCAATCGAGGCCGAAATGACGCGGATGCGCGAGCAAGGTGCGCCGGAAGAGGCGGTGCTGTGGCTATCGCAGCAGTGCACCGAAGCGGAACACGCCATCCGCATCAACCCCGACCCCGGCCCGGAGTTCGGGGTCAAGCTGCAGGCGGCACTTGAGGCGCTGCAAGCACAGATGGCCAGCGCCGGTCAGTAAGGCACCCGCCACGCCCGCGTCTTGGGCGCGTCGACCTGCGCCAGACCGCTGTCATTCAGCAGCCGCGTCACCTCTTCCTCCAGCAGGCGTTCGTCCGCTTGACCCCGAATCGGCACGCGGCCCGGTTCCAGGAACAGCGGGGCCGCCAGCGGGGTGATCCGGTCCAGCACCATATGGTCGATCCGGTCGCCCACGCGCGCCGCCATCTCGCGGATGCGGGCGAAATCGACCAGCCCGCGCATCGCCTCGGCCCGGGTGATCTGCATCAGCAGGTGGTCTGGGTCGTATTTCAGCAGCGTGTCATAGAGGATATCCGACGACATCGTCGCCTGCCGCCCGGTCTTGCGCTGGCCGCCCACCTGGCGTTCGATCAGCCCGGCGATGGTGGCGCTGGCGCGGAATGTGCGCTTCATCACCGCGTTGCCCGCCAGCCAACCGTCGACGCCGGCCTCCAACGCGGCAATGTCAAAGAGCGGCGCGGGGTCGGTCACCGCATCCAACCCCCAGATCAGCACCGCGTAATCGGTCGCGACAAAGCCCATGGGGGCCAGCCCCATCTCCTCCATCCGTTTTGTCAGAAGCAGGCCCAGCGTCTGCATCGCGTTGCGCCCGGCAAAGCCGTAGGCCACGAGCTGCTGCCGTCCGTCATGCGGAAAGCTTTCGATCAGCAGGCGTCCGGGTTCGGGCAGGCGGCTGACCTTGCGCTGCAGCGCCAGCCATTCGGCGGTGTGGGCGGGCAGTTCCGGCCAATCGTCCTGCTGGAACATCCGCACGATGCGGTCCGACAGCTGCGTCGATGTGGCGAACTTGGTGCCCATGAAGGTGGCGATCTTGGGCTTGCGGCCGGGGTCTTTCGTCACCTCGACCACAAGTTCGCGCAGGCCCTCGTAGCGCACAATCTGCCCGCCGATCAGAAAGGTGTCACCCTTGCTGAGCGAGGCGGCAAAGCCTTCCTCGATCTCGCCCAGCGGCGCGCCGCCGCGCCCGCGCCAGCGCACCTTGAGCGTGTCGGTGTCCTGGATCGTGCCGATGTTCTGGCGGATGCGCGCGGCGGAGCGGGGATCGCGCAGCTGCCAGAGCCCGTCGGGCCGCTGCACCAGCCGTTTCCACTGGTCATAGGCGCGCAGGGCATAGCCGCCTGTGGCGCAGAAATCGAGGCAGGCGTCGAATTCGGCCCGCGTCAGATCGGCGTAGGCCCCGGCGCTGGTCATCTCGGCATAAAGCGCGTCGGCCTCGAACGGCCCCGCACAGGCGGCGATGAGGATATGCTGGCACAGCACGTCACGCGGGCCAGGGCCGCGCGGCTCCCCGTCCAGATCGTGATCGCGCACCGCCTGCAGGGCGGCGACGCATTCCACCACCTCGAACCGGTTGGCGGGCACCAGCAGCGCCTTGCTGGGGGCGTTGTAGCGGTGGTTGGCGCGCCCGATCCGCTGCACCAGCCGCTTGACGTTCTTGGGCGCGCCGACCTGGATCACCAGATCGACATCGCCCCAGTCGATGCCCAGGTCCAGCGATCCGGTGCAGACGATGGCGCGCAGATCGCCGCGCACCATCGCCGCCTCGACCCGTTCGCGCTGGGTCCGGTCAAGGCTGCCGTGATGGATGCCGATGGGCAGGTCGTCCTCGTTGGCCAGCCAGAGATTGCGAAAGAAGATCTCGGCCTGCGCGCGGGTGTTGTGAAAGATCAGCGTCGTGCGGTGGCGGCGAACCTCGGCCAGCACCGCCGGGATCGCATAGGCCGCGCCGCCGCCGGACCAGGGCGGGGCCTCCTCGGTCACCAGCATCGCGATGTCTGGGTCGGGGCCGGGATCGGCCTGAAGGATGGCGCAGGGGTCGGGATGGCGGGCCAGCAGCCGGGCGATGGCTGCCGGATCGTCGACCGTGGCCGACAGACCCACCCGCCGCAGGCCGGGGCACAGCGTCGACAGCCGCCCCAGCGCCAGCATCAACTGGTCCCCGCGCTTGCTTTCCGCAAGTGCGTGAATTTCGTCCACGACCACGCGCTGTAGCCCCGCGAAAATCCGTGGCGCGTCCTCGTAGGAGGTCAGCAGCGCCAGCGATTCCGGCGTGGTCAGCAGAATATGCGGCGGATCGGCGCGCTGACGCTTCTTGCGGTGGGCCGACGTGTCGCCGGTGCGGTCCTCGACCCGGATCGCCAGCCCCGCCTCTTCGATGGGGGTGCGCAGGTTGCGTTTTATGTCCGCCGCCAACGCCTTGAGCGGGCTGACGTAAAGCGTGTGCAGCCCGTCAGGCGGGGTGCTCCCCAGTTCGGCCAGTGTGGGCAGGAAGCCCGCCAGGGTCTTGCCGCCGCCGGTGGGCGCGATCAGCAGCAGGGCCGGTTCGTCCTTGCGCGCGAGCATGGCCTGCTGGTGCGGGTGAAGCTTCCAGCCCCGCGTGTCGAACCATGCCTGCAAATTGCCCGGAAGATCTGCCATCGCCAACAGATACCGCGCGCCGAACAAAAGGCAAACACCGCCCGTGCGCCTGCACCATTGCCTTCGGGCCCGACACAGGCTTTTCTGCGGGGCAGGGAGGGGCCATGCTGCACGGCATCCGCATCATCGAGTTCGAGGCGCTGGGGCCGGCCCCGTTCGCCGGTATGCTGCTGGCCGATCTTGGCGCCGAGGTGATCGTCGTGCACCGCACCGGCGCGGCCGACACGCCGGGCAAGGAAGACCGCAACCTGCTGGACCGGGGCAAGCGGTCGATCACGCTGAACCTCAAGGACGCGGCCGACCTGCGCATCGCCCGCGCGCTGATCCGTTCGGCGCAGGGGCTGACCGAAGGCCTGCGCCCCGGCGTGATGGAGCGGTTGGGCCTTGGCCCCGAAGAGGCGCTGGCGCTGAACCCGGCGCTGGTTTACGGGCGGATGACCGGCTGGGGGCAGAACGGGCCGCGAGCGCGGCAGGCGGGGCATGACCTGAATTACCTGGGTCTGAGCGGTGCGCTGTTCTATGCCGGGCTGCCGGGGCAGGTGCCGGGCGTGCCGCCGACGATGCTGGGGGATCTGGGCGCGGGGGCGATGTATCTGGCCGTGGGCATGCTCGCGGGGCTCTTGCAGGCGCAGCGGACCGGGCAGGGCACCGTGGTGGATGCGGCCATCGTCGACGGTGCGACACATCTGATGGCGCTGCTCTTGTCGATGCGCGGGCAATTTTCGACCGATGCGCGCGGTGCGTCGCTCTTGGACGGGCCACACTGGTCGCGCTGTTACGCCTGCGCCTGTGGCGGGCACATCGCGGTGCAATGTCTTGAGCCGAAGTTCTATGCGATCTTTCTGGACCGGCTGGGGCTGGCCGAGGATCCCGCCTTTGCCAGCCAGTTCGACGCCGCACTTTGGCCCGATCTGTCGGCGCGGCTGACGACGCTCTTCGCCAGCCGACCCCGTGCGCATTGGGGTGCGCTGTTCGAAGGCACCGACGCCTGCGTGGCACCGGTCTTGTCGCCGGCCGAGGCGCGGCACGACCCCCACGTGGCGGCGCGGGGCCTTTGGCAGGACAGCGGCGACTCGCTGCAACCCGCCGCGGCTCCCCGTTTCGACGGCCGGCAACCGGCGGCGGCCCCGCCCAGCCCGAACCGCGGGGCGGACAGCGCCGCGATCCGGCAAGAGCTAGACGACGGAGGATGGCTGTGACCCTGCAGGAATTTCAGAGGCTGCTCGAGGCGCGATACACCTGTCGCGGATACCTGCCCGAGGCGGTGCCGCGCGCAAAGATCGAGGCCGTGCTCCGGGCCGCGCAACACGTGCCGTCCTGGTGCAACTCGCAGCCCTGGCAGGTCACGGTCTGCGGGCGGGACCAGACCCAGGCGCTGCGCACCGCCCTGTTGAAGCATGTGCAGGGCGGCGGTGACGCGGGCAGCGACGTGCCGTTTCCGCAGGCCTACGAAGGCATCTACAAGGAACGGCGCAGCATCTGCGGCTGGCAGCTTTACGGTGCGGTCGGGGTGGAAAAGGGGGACCGCGCCGGGTCGGCGCGCCAGTCGATGCAGAACTTTCATCTGTTCGGCGCGCCGCATTTCATGCTGGTCACGACGCCCAAGGCGCTGGGTCCTTACGGCGTGCTTGATTGCGGCGCCTTTGTCACCGCCGTGCTGCTGGGCCTGACCGCGCACGGGCTGGCCGGGGCGGCGATGGCGTCGGTCGCGGGTTACGCGGGGTTTCTGCGCGACTGGTTCGATGTGGACGAGGACCGCGATGTCCTGTGCGGGATCGCCTTTGGTCACCCGGATGCGGATCACCCCGCCAACAGCTTTCGTACCGCGCGGGCGCGCTTGGAAGAGGCGGCGGAGTGGCGCTGGGACTGACGGCTCAGGCCTCCTCCAGCCGGTCGGTCGCGGGCGGTGGCGTTGCGCTGAGCGCGCTGATCCGGTCATAAAGGGCCTCGTCCAGATCATAGTCCATCCCGGCCAGCGACGGGACCAGCTGTTCGGCGGTGCGCGCCGACAGGATCGGCACCGGGGCCGCTGCTTGATGCGCGACCCAGGCCACCGCCAGCGTCGCGGGATCGGTGCCCAGCTCTGCCGCCAGCGACACCAGCGCGGCGGCGGTGGCATGCATCGCCTCGACGCCGTAGCGCTTGGCATAGCGGTCATCCTCGACCAGCCGCCCGGCCTTGTCGCCCTGCACGTACTTGCCGGTCAGCAAACCGCCGCCCAGCGGGGAATAGGGCACCGGCAGGATACCTTCGGCAGCGCACATCGGCAGGATCTCGACCTCGGCCTGGCGTTTGACGAGGTTGTACATCGGCTGGATCACATCAATGCGCGTGCCGTGTTTCGCGGCGACGGCCTGCGCCTTCATGACCTGCCACGCGGCATAGTTCGACACGCCGATATGTCGGATCAGCCCGCGCGTCTGCAGATCGGCCAACGTCTCGAACGTCTCGTCCAGCGGCGTTTCGTCGTCCCAGCGGTGCATGTAAAGCAGATCGACCGCGTCCATCCCCAGCCGCCAGCGGCTTTCGTCAAAGGTCTTGAGGACATTTTCCCGCGACGCGCCGCCCGCATAGCCTGCCTTGGTGGCGATATAAAGCGCGTCGCGCTCGGCCCGGGCAAAGCTGCCCAGCAGGGTTTCCGACCGGCCTTCGGTATAGACATGGGCGGTGTCGAAATGCGCGATGCCCGCGGCGCGGCAGGCGTCGAACATGGCGCGCGACTGATCCTCGTCGGCCTTGCCGCCGAATTGCATGGTGCCGAAAGCGAAGCGGGCGACGGGCTGGCCGCTGGTGGTCGTAAGCTCTGTCATGGGCTGTCCTGACGCGTTGCTGGGTGGGGCGTTTGGCGCATGCTCCCCCGTCCCGGCCCGGGACGCAAGGTCAAGCGCACCCACGGCCCGCCAGGACACGGAAAAAGCCCCGCACATGGCGGGGCTTTCAGGTCTTATCGGTTCCGGATCCGTTGCGGATCAGTTCGGGATTTCGCCGGTCAGACCCTCGACATAGAAATCCATGCCCAGCAGGTCGCCGTCCGGCGCGGTCTGGCCTTCCTCGAGCCAGACGCTTCCGTCCTGTTTGTTGATCGGGCCGGTGAACGGGTGGTATTCGCCCGCCGCGATGGCGTCTTTCATCGCCAGCGCCTCGGCCTTCACCTCTTCGGGCACGGCGTCGGAAATCTCGCCGATGCCGACCATGCCCGGGCCGATGCCGTCCCAGGTGTCGGAGGTTTCCCAGGTGCCGTCCATGACCGCCTTGACCCGTTCGATGTAGTAGGGCGCCCAGTCGTCGATGATCGAGCTGACGCGCGGCATCGGGGCATATTCACCCATGTCCGACGCCTGACCGAAGGTGATGACGTTGCCCGCCTCCTGCGCCGCGGCCTGCGGGGCGGTAGAGTCGGTATGCTGCAGGATCACGTCGGCGCCGTTTTCGATCAGCGCGCGGGCGGCGTCCGCCTCTTTCGCGGGATCGAACCATGTGTAGGCCCAGACGATCGAGAATTCGACATCCGGGTTGACCTTCTTGGCGTGCAGATAGGCCGAGTTGATGCCGCGGATGACCTCGGGGATCGGGAAGGAGGCGATATAGCCGATCTTGTTGGTCTTGGTCATCGAGCCTGCGATGTGGCCCTGGATCGCGCGGCCTTCGTAGAAGCGCGCGGAATAGACGCTGACGTTGTCGGCGGTCTTGTAGCCGGTGGCGTGTTCGAATTTCACATCCGGGAATTTCTCGGCCACGGCGATGGTGGGATCCATGTAGCCGAACGAGGTGGTAAAGATGATGTCCGCCCCCGACAGCGCCATCTGGGTGATCGCGCGTTCCGCATCCGCCCCTTCCGGCACGCTTTCCTGATAGACGGTTTCGACCGCGTCGCCGAATTCCTCTTCGACGGCCAGGCGGGCCTTGTTGTGCTCATAGGTCCAGCCGCCGTCGCCGATGGGCCCGACGTAGATGAAACCGGCCTTGACCGGTTCGCCGTGACCGGCGGCAAAGGCCGATGTGGCGGCAAGGGCCGCGGCGGCGACGCTGGCGAAAAGTGTTCTGCGGTTCATGGTATCTCCCGATGTTGGACTTGGTTCATTGGTTTTGGCCTCAGCTCGAGGCGTGAAAGGATCGGCCCAGCGAGGCAGGTGCGCCATGCACGCCCCGGGCCGAGATGATGACGAGCACCAGAATGGTTATCAGATAGGGCGACATCGACAAGACCTCGACCGGGACCTTGGCGCCCGCGGCCTGCAGGTTGAGCTGCAGCACCGCGACCCCGCCGAAAAGGTAGGCACCGACCAGCACCCGGCCCGCGCGCCAGCTTGCAAAGACGACGATGGCCAGCGCGATCCAGCCTGCACCGGCGGTCATGCCTTCGGTCCATTGCGGCACGCGCACAAGGCTGAGGTAGGCGCCGCCAAGCCCCGCGCAGGCCCCGCCGAAGAAGATCGCCATCATGCGGATGCGCACGACCTTGTAGCCAAGCGCATGGGCCGCGTCATGGCTTTCGCCCACGGCACGCAGGATCAGTCCGGCGCGGGTGTATTTCAGAAAGCCCCAGACGGCGGCGACCAGCGCGAGGCTGAGATAGACCATGACGTCATGGGAAAAGATCATCCGGCCCAGCACCGGAATATCGCCCAGCAGCGGGATATCGAGCTTGGGCAGGGTCGGGCTTTTCATCCCCTCGTAGGGTTTGCCGATCAGCGCCGACAGGCCCAGCCCCACCAGCGTGAGGCCAAGGCCGGTCGCGACCTGGTTGGACAGCAGCACTTGCGTGAGAAAGCCAAAGCTGAGCGACAGAATGGCCGAGGCCAGCGCCGCGGCGGCAAAGCCCATCACGGGCGAGCCGGTGTTGACGGCGACGGCAAAGCCCACGACCGCGCCGGTGATCATCATCCCCTCGACCCCGAGGTTCAGGACACCGGATTTTTCCACGACCATTTCGCCGATCGCGGCCAGCAGGATGGGGGTGGCACTGACCATGATCGACGCCACCAGCAGGATCGGGTTGATCGAGCCTAGGTCCATGCGTGGCCTCCTTTTGCGGGCGTGGATGTGGGGGCGCTGCCCCCGTCGCCTCTGGCGACTCCCCCGAGGTTATTTTGAACCAGAGAAAATGAGGTCATGCGGCCTCTCCCTTGCCCCAGGCGATACGGAAGTTGGTGAAGACATCCGTGGCCAGCAGGAAAAACAGCAGCATGCCCTGGAAGAGCTGGATCGCCGCGCCAGGCACGCCCAGCATCAGTTGCGCCAGTTCGCCGCCGATATAGGTCAGCGCCATCAGCAGCCCCGCCAGCAGGATGCCCACCGGATGCAGGCGGCCCAGGAAGGCCACAATGATCGCGGTGAAGCCGTAGCCCGAATTGAAGTCGATGCTGATCTGGCCCGCGGGGCCGGTGACCTCGAAAAGACCGGCCATACCGGCCAGCGCGCCCGAAATGCCCAGGCACAAGAGGACGATCCGCGCCGGGTTGACGCCCGCGAACCGGGCGGCGCGCGGGGCCTCGCCGGTGAGGCGGATGTTGAAGCCCTGGATGTGGCGCGACATCAGCACATAGGCCAGGATCACCGCGATAAAGGCAAAGGCGACGCCCCAGTGCATGCCGCTGCCGCCGATGATCTCGGCATTGTGGGCGGCGTCCCATTGTTTGAAATTGCGGCTGCCGGGGAACCCGCGTCCTTCGGGATTGCGCAAGAGACCCGAGGAGACCGAGGCGAGAATGTTTTCGGCCACATAAACCAGCATCAGCGAGACAAGGATTTCGTTGGTGCCGAACCTGACCTTGAGCACTGCCGGGATCATCGCCCAGGCCCATCCTCCGAGCGCGCCGCAGAGGATCATCAGCGGAAAGATCAGGACGCTTTCCGACGGGTAGAATGCCAGCCCCGCGCCCGCGCCGCAGATCGCGCCCATGATGTACTGACCTTCGGCGCCGATGTTCCAGATCCCGGCGCGAAAGCCGATCGAAAGGCCGATGGCGATCAGGATCAGCGGCCCCGCCTTGACCAGAAGCTGCGGCCGGGTGAAGCCCGCGAATTGCGGGTTGAAGAGCGGATCCCAGAAGATCGTGCGGATCGCTTCGAACGGATCGGTGCCCAGGGCCGCGAACATGATGCCGCCGACGATCATCGTCAGCACCACCGCCAGAAGCGGCGTCAGCACGGTCCAGAGCCGGGACGGCTGCGGGCGTTTGACCAGGTGGATCATCGGCGCCCCCTCCGGTGCCCGTTGGCCAGGGTCCGCCGCGGCGTCGCCGCTGGACTGGTCAGGTCATTCCGCCACATGCGCTGTCTCCATGTCGTGGGCGCCGCCCATCATCAGGCCGATCCTTTCGATCGTCAGGTCGGCGACCGGCTGGATGGCCGACAGCCGCCCTTCGTTCAGCGCGCCGAAACGGTCCGAGATTTCCATCAGCTCGTCCAGATCCTGGCTGATGCAGATGATCGCGGCGCCTGCGGCCGCCAGATCCAGCAGCGCCTGCCGGATCGCGGCGGCGGCGGCGGCATCGACGCCCCAGGTCGGCTGGTTGACCACCAGCACGTCGGGGCGCTGCAGGATCTCGCGTCCGATCACGTATTTCTGCAGGTTGCCGCCCGACAGTGCGCGCGCCGCCGTGCCGGGGCCGGGGGTGCGGACATCGAAGCGTTCGATCACTGTTTCGGCAAAACCGCGCGCCTTCGTCCAGTTGATCATCCCGCGCGACACCAGCGCCTCGCGCCGGGCGGCGGTCAGCACACCGTTCTCGATCAGGCTCATGTTGGGGGCGGCGGCATGGCCCAGCCGTTCCTCTGGCGCGGACAACAGGCCCGCATCGCGCCGGGCCACGGGGCTGGCGCGGCTGATATCCGCGCCCCGCAGGGTGACCGATCCGGACTGCGACAGCCGTTCGCCCGACAGGGCCGCCAGCAGTTCGTCCTGGCCGTTGCCGGCGACACCGCCCAGCCCCAGCACCTCGCCCGCGCGGACAGTAAAGGAAATGTCGCGCAGCGGGGTGCCGAAGGCGCCGGGTGCGGGCAGCGACAGGTTCGTCACGCTCAGCGCGACATCGCCGGGCGCATGCGCCTTGGCCTGCGGGGTGGCAAAGCTCGATCCCACCATCATCTCGGCCAGTTCGCGGGCGGATTTTTCCGCGGGCGTGCAGGTGTCGACCTTCTTGCCCAGCCGCAGGATCGTCGCGGTGTCGCAAAGGCTGCGGATCTCTTCGAGCTTGTGCGAGATATAGAGAATCGAGGTGCCTTCGGATTTCAGCTTGCGCAGGGTTTCGAACAGGATCTCGACCTCCTGCGGGGTCAGGACCGAGGTGGGTTCGTCCATGATCAGCAGGCGCGGGTCCTGCAGCAGGCAGCGGATGATCTCCACCCGCTGCCGTTCGCCCGCCGAGAGCGTGCCCACCAGCCGCGCGGGGTCGAGCGGCAGGCCGTAGGTTTCCGACACCTCGCGGATCTGCCGGGCCAGATCGCGGGGCTTGGGCGGGTTTTCCATCCCCAGCGCCACGTTTTCCGCCACGTCGAGCGCATCGAAGAGCGAAAAGTGCTGGAACACCATGGCGACCCCGGCCTGCCGCGCGGCGCTGGGCTGCGGCGGCGCGAAGGGCGTGCCGTTCATCCGCATCTCGCCCTTGTCGGGTTTCACGAGGCCGTAGATCATCTTGACCAGGGTCGATTTGCCCGCGCCGTTTTCGCCCAGAAGCGCGTGAATTTCGCCCTTGCCGATGTCGAACGAGACATCGTCATTGGCGACCACGCCGGGATAGGCCTTGGTCAGGCCCCGGAGGCTGAGGAGCGGGTCTGCCACGGCAAATCCTCCTTTTCTTGCAGGTCCTGAAGGTGCTGCGCCGCAACGCCCAGGGCAATAGCCTGCGGATGCTTGCCAAAGGCTTTGTGCCCGATCGGGCAGCGGATGCGCGAAATCCGGGCGTCGCTATGCCCGAGGTTGCGCAGGCGGCTGTGGAATCGCGCGCGCTTGGTGTCGGACCCGATCAACCCGGCGCGGGCGAAGTCATGCGACAGCAGCGCATGGCACAGGGCGAGGTCGATGGCGTGGCTGTAGGTCAGGATCAGGTGATGCGCCTCGCGCGGTGCGCGCGGGACCAGCAGGGCCGGATCGGCCGCGGGCAGGGGCGTGACCTGCGGCGGGATATCCTGCGGGAAACGGTCCGGCGCGGTGTCGATCCAGGTGATGTCGATCTCAGGCAGCGGTGCCAGCGTGGCGACCAGCGCGCGGCCCACGTGGCCCGCCCCCCAGATCCAGAGCGGGGTGCGGGGACGCGACAGCGGTTCGATCATCCAGCCCTGCAGATACTGCGGGGCGGGCAGTTCGCCGCTGTTGCGCGCGCGGTCAAGGATGCGGCGGACGGCGAGCGGCGGGGTGCCCGGCCCCCGGGCATGGACCGGCCTATGCGACAACGCGTCGAGGTCCGGCGCACGGAAATGCTCGGTCAGAAGGGTCACCGCGCCGCCGCAGCACTGGCCCAGCGACGGGCCCAGCGGATGCCGGGTGGGCCCGGAGGTATGGAGCGCGACACGCGCGGCCTCGTATTCCAGCGCGCCGCCGCCGATGGTGCCGGACTGCCCGCCGTCCCAGACCAGCATCGACGCGCCGACCTCGCGCGGCACGGACCCGGCGGTGGCGGCGACCACCACGCGGGCGACGGTGCCGTGGCTTTCGACGGCGCTGCGCAGGGCGGCAAGGTCAAAGCTCATGCGCCGCCCCCGGTTGTCGCGGCCCGCTCAGCCATCGCCCTGCACCTTGCGGATCGTCGCCAGAACCCGTTCGGGGGTGGCGGGCGCATCGAGCGCGGGATACGCCGTGCCGCAGCTCGCGATGGCATCCGACAGCGCCATCAGCACCGAAATGCCGTGCATGAACGGCGGCTCGCCCACGGCCTTGGAGCGGTAGACGGTGTCTTCGGTGTTGCGACCATCCCAGAGCGTCACGTTGAACACGGGCGGACGGTCCGAACAGGCGGGGATCTTGTAGGTCGATGGCGCATGGGTGCGCAGGCGGCCCGCATCGTCCCAGACCAGTTCCTCGGTCGTGAGCCAGCCCGCGCCCTGGACAAAGCCGCCTTCGATCTGGCCCATGTCCAGCGCTGGGTTCAGCGAGGCGCCGCAGTCGTGCAGGATGTCGGTGCGCAGGATGCGGTATTCGCCGCTGAGCGTATCGACCGCCACTTCGGAACAGGACGCGCCGTATGCGAAGTAGAAGAACGGGCGGCCCTGGCCCTTGATCCGGTCCCACTGCACCTTGGGGGTCTTGTAGAATCCGGTGGCGGACAGACTGACGCGGCCCTCGTAACACAGCTTCGCGGCCTCGGCGAAGGGGATGCGATTGCCGCCCACGTGGACCGCGCCATCGGCAAAACGCACGTCGCCGGGCGTGTCCTGGTGCAGCTTGGCCAGATGCGCGGCCATGCGGTCGCGGATGGTGTCGCAGGCGGCCTGGACCGCCATGCCGTTGAGGTCCGACCCCGACGACGCCGCCGTGGCCGAGGTGTTGGGCACCTTGCCGGTGTCGGTGGCGGTGATCTTGACCGCCGCAAGGTCGATGCCAAAGCGGGTGGCGGCGACCTGCGCCACCTTCTGGAACAGCCCCTGACCCATTTCGGTGCCGCCGTGGTTCATGTGCACCGATCCGTCCTGGTAGACATGCACCAGAGCGCCCGCCTGGTTGAGGTGGGTGAGCGTGAACGAGATGCCGAATTTCACCGGGGTCAGCGCGAGGCCCTTCTTGATCACCGGATTGGCGGCGTTCCAGTCGGCCACAGCGGCCTTGCGGTCGGCATAGTCGGCGCTTTCGGCCAGCGTGTCGGTCAGTTCGTTCAGGATGAAGTCGGTGACAGGCTGGCCGTAGGGCGTGGTCTGCGCGCCCTCGGGCACCGGCGGGGCGGTGCCTGTCGGCACCTGTCCGGTCGCGCCGCGGCTGGCAAGGTCCGTGCCTTCGGCACTGGCGGTCGGCGGCGCCTCCGGCGCGGACTGGGGGGCGGGCGCGCTCCTGCGGGGCGCGTAGTAGTTGGCCCGCCGCACCGCCAACGGGTCAAGGCCAAGGTCGTGGGCGATATGGTCCATCACCCGTTCAATGCCCAGCATCCCCTGCGGGCCGCCAAAACCGCGGAACGCCGTGGCGCTGGCGGTGTTGGTGCGCAGCCGGTGCGATTCGATGCGGGCGTGGGGCAGGTGGTAGGCGTTGTCGGCGTGCAGCATCGCGCGGTCGGCCACCGGCAGCGACAGGTCCTGCGCCCAGCCGCAGCGGGTGAACTGCACGAATTCGACACCCGAAACGCGGCCCTGCCCGTCAAAGCCCGCGCGGTATTCGATCCGGAAATCATGGCGTTTGCCGGTGATGACCATGTCGTCGTCGCGGTCATAGCGCATCTTGCAAGGCCGTCCGGTGAGGTTCGCCGCCACCGCGCAGGCCACCGCCAGCGCGTTGCCCTGGCTTTCCTTGCCGCCAAAGCCGCCGCCCATGCGCCGGGTTTCGACGCGCACCGCATGCATCGGCACGCCCAGGGCGTCGGCGACCTTGTGCTGGATCTCGGTCGGGTGCTGGGTGGAGCTGTGCACCACCATGTCGCCACCTTCCTGCGGCAGCGCCAGCGCGGCCTGACCTTCGAGGTAGAAATGCTCCTGCCCGCCCATCTCGATCGTGCCTTCGATCTGGCGGGGTGCGTCGTCGATCGCCTCGGGCGCATTGCCCTTTTCCCAGATCCGCGGACCGTCCTCGAATCGGCTGTCGGCGGCGATCGCCTCCTCGATCTCGAGGATCGCGTCGCGCTCCTGATAGGTGATCTGGGCCAGCCGCGCGGCCTTTCGGGCGGCAAGGTGCGTGGTCGCGACCACCAGGAACACCGGCTGGCCGTGATAATGGATGGTCGATCCCGAAAGCAGCGGTTCGTCATGTGCCGAAGGCGAGACATCGTTGGCATACGGCAGATCAGAGGCTTGCAGCACGGCGATGACGCCGGGGGCCTCGCGCACCGCGGCAAGGTCGATCCCGGTGATCCGCCCGGCGGCGATGGTCGCCAGACCGAAGGCCAGATGCAGGGTGCCGGTGGGAGTCGGGATATCGTCGACATACCGGGCCTGGCCGGTCACGTGCAGATGCGCCGCGTCATGCGGCAGGGGTTTGGCGACGGTCATCGGCGACCCCTTTTCGTGTGGCTTTGCGCGGTCATGGCGTCACCTCCAGCACCGAGGTCGTGGCGCCAAGATCGTCGAGCAGGTAGCGGGCCAACATGTTGCGTGCCGCCGACAACCGGTAGTCGGCCGATGCGCGCATATCCGACAGAGGCTGGAAATCATCCTCCCATGCGTCCCAGGTGGCAGCGACGGTGTCGTCGGTCCAGGGCTTGCCGGTCAGGGCCCTTTCCACGTTGCTCGCGCGTTTCGGGATGCCGGCCATGCCGCCGAAGGCGATGCGCGCCTCGGTCACGCGGTCGTCTTCGGTGCGGACGCTGAAAGCGCCGCAGACGGCGGAAATGTCCTGATCGAAGCGTTTGGACAGCTTGTAGACCCGCAGCCGGTCGGGCTGGCGGGGGATCGTCACGGCCTCGACGAATTCGCCGGGATGGCGGTCCTGCTTGCCGTAGTCGAGGAAGAACGCCTCAAGCGGCAGTTCCCGGCGGGTGTCGCGGTAGCGCAGGTGCAGCGTGGCACCCAGCGCGATCAGCGCCGGGGGGTTGTCGCCGATGGGCGAGCCGTTGGCGATGTTGCCGCCGATGGTGGCGGCGGCGCGCACTTGGGCAGAGCCGTAGCGGCGGATCATTTCGGCATAGCTTGGGTGGTGATCGCGCATCAGGTCCCGCACCCGGTCCATCGTGACCATGGCGCCGATGCGGATCTGATCGTCGGTCACCTCGATCTGCGCAAGATCGCGGCATTTATTGAGAAAGATCGGCGCGGGCAGGTCGCGCAGGCCCTTGGTCACCCAGAGCCCCACATCGGTCGCCCCGGCGATGAGCGTCGCGTCGGGGCTGGCGGCATAGGCCTCGGCCAGCGCATCGGCGCTGGCGGGGGCCTGCGTTGCCGCCGGGCCGGGTTCGGACAGCGCGGCGGGATCGTCGCGCAGGTGCTGCGGCACGGGGGCGCCCGCCGCGGCCTCTGCGGCGCGGACGATAGGGGCGTAGCCGGTGCAGCGGCACAGGTTGCCCGCCAGCGCGTCGTCATGCGCGGCATCACCGTTGAGATGCGCGGTGGCCATCGAGACGATGAAGCCCGGCGTGCAGAATCCGCATTGCGACCCGTGCAGATCGATCATCGCCTGCTGCACCGGGTGCAGCGCGCCGCCCGGGCCGGCGATGCCTTCGACCGTGCGCACCGCGCGCCCGTCGAGTTGCGGCATCAGCAGGATGCAGGCGTTGAGCGGGCGCGCCGTGCCGTCGGGGTCGGTGACCATGACCGTGCAGGCGCCGCAATCCCCCTCATTGCACCCTTCCTTGGTGCCGGTGAGCCCGCGCACCTCGCGCAGCCAGTCGAGCAGGGTGGTCGTCGGAACGACCTCTGTCAGCGACACACTCTCTCCGTTCAGAAGAAAGGTGATATTCATGATGAAAACCTGCCGCCTTACCGAAAGAACCCTTGGAATGCGCGCCCTCGATGCGGCGTAGAGGGGGCGCGGGCCGGTCTTTCGGTCAGGCTAGGCGCGGGCCGCGCGCTTTTGCAAGCTTTTTTTCGGCGGGGCCGCGCCGGATGCGCCGCCCTGCCTGCTGCATGTGCATCAGAGCGTCGCCGCGAGTGCTGCCAGTTGATCGGTGGCGGTCCCCCAGCCCTCATCGAAGCCCATGTCGAAGTGTTTCTGCCGGTCTTCGGCTGTGCCGTGCAGCACCTGCGCCAGGTACCGCGTGCCGTTGCCTTCGGCCGCAAAGGTGATAATGCCGGTCATAAAGCCGGACCCGCGAGGGCGATAATCCGGTCCGAGACTGTCGGTGAAGGCAAAGAGCTTGCCCGGTTCGGCTGCCAGAACGCACCCCGCCTCGCCGTCGTGGCGTTCGCCGTCAGGGCCTTCCATCGCGGTCAGGAAGATACCGCCGGGGCGGGGGTCGATTTCGGCGTGATACACGCGCCACGGTGCGGGGCAGAACCATTGCTTGATGAGGTCCGGATCGGTCCAGCAGCGCCACAAGGTTTCGGGCCTGGCGGCGATCATGCGATCGATGCGCAGATCGAGGGTCGGATCGAAATCGGTCATGATGGTTTCCTTTCCAGGGCTTCCGCCAGAGCCTGGAGCCGGTCGGTCCGGCCTTCCCAGAGCTTGCGTTGTTGATTGAGCCAGACCTCTGCCCGGTGCAGCGGTTCGGGGGCCAGCCGCACGCTACGCACGCGGCCGGTTTTTTCGCTGCGGATGAGCCCGACCGTTTCAAGGCGTCGCAGGTGCTTGAGAAAACTCGGCAGCGCCATGTCGTGCGGCGCGTGAAGTTCGGACACCGGCGCCGGACCTTGTGTGAGACGTTCGATCACTGCCCGGCGGGTCGGGTCTGAGAGGGCGGCGAAGAAGGCGTCGAGTTGGCTATCCATCTGGCTAAGTATTGGCGGGATCGTTTCCGCGTCAACAAGAAAGATAGCCCCTGGGCTAAGTTTTTTAGAAAGTCGATTTGGGCCTTCTCACACCCATCGCCGCAACTTAGTGTGGCGCCATGACCGACACCCCCCGATTCATCCACCTGCGCACCCACACCGAATATTCGCTGCTGGAGGGTGCGCTGCGGCTGAAAAAGCTGCCCGGCCTTTGCGCACAATCCGACATGCCTGCGGTGGCGGTGACCGACACCAACAACCTTTTCGCTGCGCTGGAATTTTCCGTCGCGGCGGCGGGCGAGGGTATCCAGCCGATCATCGGCTGCCAGGTCGATTTGCGCTATGTCGCCCCGGCGCAGGGCGAACGACCCCGGGACCCGGCGGCGCTGGTGCTGCTGGCACAAAGCGAGGGCGGGTACGAGAACCTGATGAAGCTGAACTCGTGCCTTTACCTGCGCGGCGACGGCCAGCTGGCGCATGTGACGATGGATGAACTCGAACAGCATGCCGAGGGCCTCATCTGTCTCAGCGGCGGGCCGGACGGTCCGGTGGGTCGGCTCTTGCGGCAGGGGCAGCGGGGTGCGGCCGAGGCGCTGATGGTGCGGCTGCACGGGGCGTTCGGGGATCGGCTTTATGTCGAATTGCAGCGCCACCCGGGCGACGGCGGCCTGCCAGAGGCCGAGGCCCAGACCGAACGCGGCTTTGTCGAAATGGCCTATGCCATGGACATCCCGCTTGTCGCCACCAACGACGTCTATTTCCCCAAGTCCGAGATGTACGAGGCGCATGATGCGCTGATCTGCATTGCCGAAGGCGCTTATGTCGACCAGCAGGGCGACCGGCGGCGGCTGACGCCGCAGCATTACTTCAAGTCGCAGCAAGAGATGGTGACGCTGTTCGCCGATCTGCCGGAGGCGGTCGAGAACACCGTCGAGATCGCGCGTCGCTGCGCGTTCATGGCCTACCGCCGCGATCCGATCCTGCCGAAATTCGCCGATGATGAGGTCGACGAACTGCGCCGCCAGGCCAAGGAAGGGCTGGTGGAGCGGCTGCGGGTGATCCCGCACGCGGCCCCGGTGGAAGAGTATGAAAAACGGCTGGAATTCGAGCTGGGCATCATCGAGGGCATGGGCTTTCCCGGCTATTTCCTGATCGTCGCCGACTTCATCAAATGGGCCAAGGATCACGACATTCCCGTTGGTCCCGGCCGCGGATCGGGCGCGGGGTCGCTGGTGGCTTATGCGCTGACGATCACCGACCTTGATCCCTTGCGCTATTCGCTGCTGTTCGAACGGTTCCTGAACCCCGAACGGGTCAGCATGCCCGACTTCGACATCGACTTTTGCATGGACCGCCGCGAAGAGGTGATCCGCTACGTGCAGGACAAGTACGGCAAGGACAAGGTCGGCCAGATCATCACCTTCGGTGCGCTGCTGTCCAAGGCGGCGGTGCGCGACATCGGCCGGGTGCTGCAGATGCCTTACGGCCAGGTCGACCGGCTGTCGAAGATGATCCCGGTCGAGGGGGTCAAACCCGTCAGCATCGAAAAGGCGCTGGCGGACGAGCCGCGCCTGCGCGAAGAGGCCCGCAACGAAGAGGTGGTGGACCGGCTGCTTACCTACGGCCAGCAGGTCGAGGGGCTGCTGCGCAACGCGTCGACCCATGCTGCCGGGGTGGTGATCGGCGACCGGCCGCTGGATGCGCTGGTGCCGCTTTATCAGGACCCGCGGTCCGACATGCCCGCGACCCAGTTCAACATGAAATGGGTCGAACAGGCCGGTCTGGTGAAGTTCGACTTTCTGGGTCTGAAAACGCTGACGGTGATCCAGAACGCTGTCGACCTCATCAAGAAATCCGGCCGGCATCTGCACATCGCCGCCGACGGGACCGAGCTTTACGAGCCGCCGGAACTGGCGGTGGACGACATCGGCGCGATCCCGCTGGACGACGTGGCGTCGTACAAACTTTACGCCGCGGCCAAGACCGTGGCGGTGTTCCAGGTGGAAAGCTCGGGCATGATGGATGCCCTGAAGCGGATGAAGCCGACCTGCATCGAGGATATCGTGGCGCTGGTGGCGCTTTATCGCCCCGGCCCGATGGAGAACATCCCGACCTATTGCGAGGTCAAGAACGGCCTCAGGGAACGTGAATCCGTTCATCCTCTGATCGACCATATCCTTGAGGAAACCCAGGGCATCATCGTCTACCAGGAACAGGTGATGCAGATCGCGCAGGAAATGGCGGGCTATAGCCTGGGCGGCGCCGACCTGCTGCGCCGCGCCATGGGCAAGAAGATCAAGGAGGCGATGGACGCCGAACGCCCGAAGTTCGAGACCGGCGCCAAGGCCAACGGGGTCGAACCCAAGAAGGCGCGCGAGGTCTTTGACCTTCTGGAGAAGTTCGCCAACTACGGTTTCAACAAGTCCCACGCCGCCGCCTATGCGGTGGTGAGCTATCAGACCGCCTGGCTCAAGGCCAATCATCCGGTCGAATTCATGGCCGGGGTGATGAACTGCGATATCCACCTGACCGACAAGCTGGCGGTCTATTTCGAAGAGGTGAAGAAGGGGCTGGGCCTGGCGTATGTGCCGCCCTGCGTGAACCGGTCGCAGGCGATGTTCGATGTGGCGGACGGGGCGCTGGTCTATGCGCTGGGCGCGCTCAAGAACGTGGGCACCGACGCGATGCGGCTGGTGGTCGAGGGGCGCGGCGACAAACCGTTCGCCACGCTTTACGACCTCGCGCGGCGGGTCGACCTCAAGCGGGTGGGCAAGCGTCCGCTCGAGATGCTGGCGCGGGCGGGCGCGTTCGACCAGCTTGACCCGAACCGGCGGCGGGTCTTCGATTCGCTCGACGCGTTGGTGGGCTATTCCGCGGCGATCTTCGAACAGAAGGGATCGGCGCAGGTGTCGCTGTTCGGCGAGGCCGGTGACGATCTGCCCGAACCCCGCCTGTCGCCGGTCAGCGACTGGCTGCCGGCCGAGCGGCTGTCGGAAGAGTTCAAGGCCATCGGATTTTACCTCTCGGGCCATCCGCTGGACGACTACATGGGCCCCCTGAAGCGCAAGGGTGTTCTCACGCTCGACGAGGTGCTGGCCAAGGCCGAACGCGGGGCCTGCATCGCCAAGATGGCCGGGGTCGTCGCGGGGCGGCAGGAGCGCAAATCGGCGCGCGGCAACCGCTTTGCCTTTGCGCAGCTCAGCGACACGACCGGCGCTTACGAGGTCACGCTGTTTTCCGAAACGCTGGAAAAGAGCCGTGAATTTCTGGAAACCGGGGCGAAGGTCGTCGTCACGGTCGAGGCGACGCTGGAAAGCGACCAGCTCAAACTGCTGGGCCGGTCGGTCGCGCCGGTGGACGTGGCGGTGGCCGATGCGGGATCGGCGGGATTGCGGATATACGTCGAAGGATCGGCGGCCCTGCCGCATATCGCATCCGTACTGGAACGCGCGGCGGAACAGCTGCCCAAGGCCGCGCGCGGTCCGGTGCACCTGTGCCTGTCGGACCCGGCCCTGCCGGGCGAGGTCGATCTGGATCTGGGACAGCAATTCCCGGTCACGCCCGAAATCAAGGGCGCGATCAAGTCGCTGGGCGGGATCATGGCGGTCGAGGAGTTCTGAGCCGATCAGTAATGCGGCGGACGTTCGTCGCCCAGCACCACCGCGCCGCTGTTTTGCGCCTCACGCTCGGCCTCGCGCAGGGTCAGCATCTCGACCTTGCGGGTCAGCCGGTCGATTTCCCGGTCCTGGCGCGCGACCACATCCGACAGGTCGTCCAGCATCCGGGTCAGATGCGCCAGATGTTCGGTCAGGGCGGTCACGTCGGTCATCGGGGCGGGTCCTTCTGGTTGGTCGCGACATAGGTGTTTCGGGCGTCGCGTGCAATTGCCCGATCGCCCGGGCGGGCGATACGAGAGACCAGTCTCTCGTGCTCTCTGAGGTTATTGGAAACCGAAGAAGGGGGCGTTGCTTGCTCCGGCGCGGGAGAGCGGCTATCTGGGCGGCGAACGTGCACAGAGCTGGATCGCCCCATGGCCAAGACCAAGAAGCAGCCCCGCCCCAAGGCGCAGACGCCGCGCGGGTTTCGCGACTATTTCGGTGCGGAGGTGCGCGCGCGCACTGAGATGCTGGAAAAGATCGCGGCGGTCTATCATCGCTACGGCTTTGACGCGCTGGAATCCTCAGCTGTTGAGACGGTCGAGGCGCTGGGCAAGTTTCTTCCGGACGTCGACCGGCCCAACGAGGGCGTCTTTGCCTGGGAGGATGACGCCGAGGGGTGGGTGGCGCTGCGCTACGACCTGACCGCGCCGCTGGCGCGGGTCTATGCCCAGCACCGCAACGATCTTCCGCTGCCTTACCGGCGCTATGCCATGGGGCCGGTCTGGCGCAACGAAAAGCCGGGGCCGGGGCGGTTCCGGCAGTTCTATCAGTGCGATGCCGATACCGTAGGCGCGGCGTCGGTGGCGGCGGATGCCGAGATTTGCGCGATGCTGGCGGATTGCCTGGAAGAGGTGGGCATTCCGCGTGGCGACTACGTCGTGCGGATCAACAACCGCAAGGTTTTGAACGGTGTGCTTGAGGTCATGGACGTGGCCGAGGATCAGCGCGACGCGGTGCTGCGCACCATCGACAAGTTCGACAAGGTCGGCGAGGCCGGGGTGCGCGAGTTGCTGGGCAAGGGGCGGCTCGATGCCTCGGGGGCGTATATCGACGGTGTGGGGCTGAGTGATGAACAGGCCGCGCCGGTGCTGGCGTTCCTGACCTCGAAAGGCGGCACGGCGGATGAGACGCTGGCGAACCTGACGGCCGCAGTGGGCGGCTCCGAAATCGGTGCGCAGGGTGTCGAGGAATTGCGCATGATGGCCGATCTGCTGGCGGCGCAGGGCTATGGTCCCGACCGCATCGTCATCGACCCGTCGGTCGTCCGCGGCCTTGGCTATTATACCGGGCCGGTGTTCGAGGCAGAGCTGACCTTTGACATCCTCGACGACAAGGGCCGCAAGCGGCAGTTCGGGTCGGTCGCGGGCGGCGGCCGCTATGACGATCTGGTCAAGCGCTTTACCGGGCAGGTGGTGCCGGCCACCGGTGTCAGCATCGGGGTGGACCGGCTGCTCGCGGCGCTGCATGAAAAGGGGCGCATCGACCAGACCGCGCGCGGGCCGGTGGTCGTGACCGTGATGGATCGCGACCGGATGGCCGATTACCAGACCATGGTGACCGAGCTGCGCCATGCGGGGATCCGGGCCGAGGTCTACCTCGGCAACCCCAAGAACTTTGGCAACCAGCTGAAATACGCCGACAAGCGCGGCAGCCCCGTCGCGGTCATCGCGGGGGGCGATGAGTTCGACAAGGGCGTGGTGCAGATCAAGGACCTGATACTGGGGGCGCAGATTGCCGAAAATGCGACGCTCGAGGAATGGAAGGACCGGCCCAGCCAGTACGAAGTGCTCCGCGCCGATCTGGTCGCCAAGGTGAAAGAGATCCTGGGATCGTGACCGGACCGGTGCTCATGCAGGACGAGGCGGCGCGGCTGCGCGCAGCGTTCGAAGCGGCGGGCGCGCAGGCCGTCGATTGCGCGATCCTGCAACCGGCGGAAACGCTGCTCGATCTTTACGGCGAGGATATCCGCGCGCGGGCTTATGTGACGCAGGATCCCAGCCGGGGCGAGCAGATGCTGCGCCCGGATTTCACGGTGCCGGTGGTGCAGATGCACATGCGGGGCGGCGCGGAACCGGCGCGCTACACCTACGCGGGCGCGGTGTTTCGTCGGCAGGAGGATCATCCGGAACGTGCGTCGGAATACCTGCAGGTCGGTTACGAGGTATTCGACCGCCGCGATCCGCAGGCGGCGGATGCGGAGGTGTTTGCGCTTTTCCGCGACGTGCTCGGGGGTCATGACCTGCGCGCGGCCACCGGCGACATCGGCATCCTGACCGCGGCTGTGCAGGGGCTGAAGACCTCTGCGCGCAGGCGCGCGGCGCTGATGCGGCACATCTGGCGGCCACGGCGGTTTCGCCAGCTGATCGACCGGTTTGCCGGGCGCACGGCGATGCCGCCGACCCGCGCCGCCCTGCTGGCCGAAGGCGATCCCATGGCCAATGCGGCACCGGTGATCGGCCTGCGCGGCGAGGCCGAGATTGCCGCCCGCGTCGCGGCGCTGCGCGAGGATGCGGCGGAACCGCCACTGTCTGAAGGCCAGGTGGCGCTGATCGACGCGGTGCTGGCGGTCCGCGAAACCTGCGCCTATGCGCTGGATCACCTGCGCGACATCGCTGTCGACCTGCCCGCGATTCATTCCGCCGTCGAACGCTTTGCCCGCCGCTGCGACGCGCTTTCGGCGCGCGGGGTGGATGTCGGTACCCTTGATTTCGAGGCGTCCTACGGGCGCACCTCGATGGAGTATTACGACGGTTTCGTCTTTGGCTTTTACGCCGAGGCGCAGCCCGACCTGCCGCCGGTCGCCACCGGCGGGCGCTATGACGCACTGACCCGGCAGCTCGGGCAGGGGGCCAGCATCCCGGCGGTGGGGGGCGTGATCCGGCCCGACATCCTGCGCATGCTTGGGGGGGCGGTACGATGAGCGTGAAGCTGGGCGTGCCGTCGAAGGGGCGGCTGATGGAAAAGGCATTCCAGTGGTTCGGTGAGCGCGGGCTGACCCTGACGCGCACCGGGTCGGAACGGGAATATGCCGGCGCGGTCGAAGGGATCGCGGGCATCGACCTCGTGCTGCTGTCGGCCGGAGAGATCCCGCGCGAACTGGCGGCGGGGCGCATTCATCTGGGCGTGACGGGCACCGATCTGGTGCAGGAAAAGCTGGTGCAATGGGATCAGCAGGTCGAACCGCTGGCGGAACTGGGTTTCGGCTTTGCCGACCTGATCATCGCCGTGCCTGCGGCCTGGGTCGATGTGGACACGCTTGATGATCTGGACGCGGTGGCGGCGGCGTTTCGTGCGCGGCACGGGTTCCGCCTGCGCATCGCGACCAAGTACCACCGGCTGGTGCGCGAATACCTGCGCCACGGCGGCGTGGCGGATTATCAGCTGGTCGACAGCCAGGGCGCGACCGAGGGCACGGTGAAGAACCTGACCGCCGAGGCGATAGCCGACATCACCTCGACCGGGGAGACGCTGCGCGCCAACCACCTCAAGGTGCTGGCCGAGGAGCCGGTGTTGCGCAGTCAGGCGACCCTTTATCGCAGCCGCGCGGCGGTGCGTGACGAAGCCCATCAGGCGACGCTATGCGCGCTGTACGACCGGCTGGGCCTTGATGTGCGCAACCGCACCCGGGGATAGCCTCGCCCGCGCGTTCGGTTGCAAATTCCTGCAAAACCGCGCTTAGTCGGGGCAGGATCATTTCCAACGGGAGAAAGCAATGACCAAGACATTCACAAGCGCGCTGGCGCTGTCACTCGTGGCCGGGACGGCCTTTGCCAACTGCGACGAGGTGGTGTTCTCGGACGTCGGCTGGACCGACATCACCGCCACGACTGCGGCGGCCTCTGTCGTGCTGGACGCGCTGGGATACACGACCGACATCAAGGTGCTGTCGGTGCCGGTCACCTATACCTCGATGGCGGCGGGCGACATTGACGTGTTCTTGGGCAACTGGATGCCCACGATGGAGGCCGACATTGCCCCCTACCGTGAGGCAGGCACCGTCGACACCGTGCGCGCCAACCTCGAAGGGGCCAAGTACACCCTGGCCACCAACGCAGCCGGCGCCGCAATGGGCATCGACGATTTTTCCAAGATCGCCGAGCACGAGGACGCGCTGGAAGGTGAAATCTATGGTATCGAGCCCGGCAATGACGGCAACCGCCTGATCCTGAGCATGATCGAGGAAAACGCCTTTGGCCTTGAAGGGTTCGATGTCAAGGAAAGCTCGGAACAGGGGATGCTGGCGCAGGTGGGGCGCGCGACCGGAAAGGACGAACCCATCGTCTTTCTGGCGTGGGAACCGCACCCGATGAACGCCAACTATGACCTGACCTACCTGACCGGCGGCGACGATTACTTTGGCCCCGACCTGGGCGGCGCCACGGTCTATACCAACACCCGCGCAGGCTATGTCGAGGAATGCCCCAATGTGGGCAAGTTGCTGCAGAACATGGCGTTCACCCTCGAGATGGAGAACGAGATCATGGGCGCGATCCTCGATGACGGCATGAACCCCAACGAGGCCGCCGCCACCTGGATCGCCGAGAATTATGACGCGGTCATCCCGGCCTGGCTTGACGGCGTGACCCACATCGACGGCAGCAGCGGGCTCGAGGCGGCGCAGATGACGCTGGCCAACTGAGCGACATCAAGATACGCGCGCTGCCCGGGCCACCGGGCAGCGTCTCAATTTTCAGGCCTGCCCGTCGCCGTCCTGACCCAGCGCATCGTCGATTTCGGCGGCCCGCACCGCCGCGGGGCGGGAGGTGATGCGGGCGATGTAATCGTCGAACCCGGGCCGGTCGGGCAGGCCGCTGAACTGCCGCCCCCAGACGATCTGCGAGCCCAGATAGACATCGACAGCGCTGAATGCCTCGCCCAGCAGATGCGGGCGCCCGTCCGACAGCAGGCCCGACAATGCGTCCGCCACGGCATCGAGGTTTCCCCAGCCCGCACGACGGTAGGCGGCCGGGTCCTTGGTGTCGAACCCGAAAGAGGCCGCCGTGACCGCTGCCTCGACCGGCCCGGCGCCGAAGAACATCCAGCGGTAGTAGGGGCCACGGTCCGGACTGCGGGGGGTGGGGGCAAGGCCTGCATCCGGAAAGGCGTCGGCCAGATAGGTGCAGATCGCGCCGCCCTCGGTCACCACCGTGTTGCCGTGGCGGATGGCCGGCACCTTGCCCATCGGGTTCATCGCCAGATACTCCGGCGCCTTCATCGTGGTGTCGTAGCCCAGCAGGACGGTGTCGTAGGGCGCGCCCACCTCTTCGAGCATCCAGCGCACGATCCGCCCCCGCGACATCGGGTTCGTGTAGAAGGTGAGTTTCTGCATCCTTGCCTCCCGTAGCTGTTCTTGGGATAGAAAAGCCTTAACACTGCAGCATGACAATGCAGAACGCACAATCGGACCGCGCCCCGGCGCGATCGGCAAGGGGGACGCGGCGATGGACTGGCTGACAGACAGGAAAATCCCGATCGGGGACTGGGCCGAAGCGATCTTTGGCTGGTTGCAAAGCAACGGCGCGTGGTTCTTTGACGGGATGGCGCTCGTGATGGAATGGCTGATCGAGGCGATCCTGTGGGTGTTGCAGACGCCGCCGGAGCTTCTGGTGATCGCGGCCTTCGTGGCGCTCACATGGGTCATTCACCGAGGCTGGAAACTGCCGCTCTTCATCGGGCTTGGCTTCCTTTTCATCGTCAACCAGGGCTACTGGGAAGAAACCACCGAAAGCCTGACGCTGGTGCTGTCGGCCTGCGTGGTCTGCATGGGGATCGGCGTGCCCATCGGCATCGCCGCGGCGCACCGGCCCCGGCTTTACGCCACGATGCGCCCTGTGCTGGACCTGATGCAGACGTTGCCGACCTTCGTCTATCTGATCCCCGCCATCGTGTTCTTCGGCATCGGCATGGTGCCAGGCCTGATCGCCACGGTGATCTTCGTGGTGCCAGCCCCCATCCGCCTGACGCATCTGGGCATCTCGAACACGCCGACAGCGCTGCTCGAGGCGGCAGAGGCGTTTGGCGCGCGGAAACGGCAGATCCTGTGGAAGATCGAGCTGCCCTATGCCCTGCCGCAGATCATGGCCGGGTTGAACCAGACGATCATGCTGTCGCTGTCGATGGTGGTCATCGCCGCCCTTGTCGGGGCCGACGGGCTGGGGGTGCCGGTGGTACGCGCGCTCAACCGTGTGGACACCGGGCTGGGCTTTGAGTCGGGCTTTGTCATCGTGGTAGTCGCGATCATGCTGGACCGGATGCTGCGGGTGGGTGCGAAATGAAAAAGGCGGTCGAATTCCAGAAGGTCAGCATCATGTTCGGCAACGCGCCGGACAAGGCGCTGCCGCTCGCCGATCAGGGCAAGACCCGGTCGGAAATCCAGGCGGCCACGGATCAGGTGCTGGGCGTGCACGACTGCACGCTGGACGTGGACGAGGGAGAAATCCTCGTGCTCATGGGCCTTTCGGGGTCGGGCAAGTCGACGCTGCTGCGGGCGGTCAACGGGCTCAACCCGGTGGCGCGCGGCGCGGTGCTGGTCAACGATGGCGGCCACATGGTCGATGTGACCAGCTGCAAGCCCGCGGTGCTGCGCCATATCCGCCAGACCCGCGTGGCGATGGTGTTTCAGCAGTTCGGCCTGTTGCCCTGGCGCACGGTGACGGAGAATGTGGGTTTTGGCCTCGAACTCGCGGGCATGCCCGAGGCCGAGCGTGACCGGAAGGTCGCCGAACAGCTTGAGCTTGTGGGCCTGTCGGAACGCGCCGGCGCCAGGGTGGCCGAGCTTTCGGGCGGCATGCAGCAGCGTGTGGGCCTGGCCCGCGCCTTTGCCACCGAAGCGCCGATCCTGCTGATGGACGAGCCGTTTTCCGCCCTCGACCCCCTGATCCGCACCCGCCTGCAGGACGAATTGCTGGAATTGCAGGCGCGGCTGCAGCGCACGATCATCTTTGTCAGCCACGATCTGGACGAGGCGTTCAAGCTGGGCGGCCGCATCGCCATCATGGAAGGCGGGCGGATCGTGCAATGCGGAACCCCGCGCGACATCTTTTCCAACCCCGCGTCGGACTACGTCGCTGATTTCGTCGCCAACATGAACCCGCTGGGGGTGCTGACCGCGCGCGACGTCATGGTGCCGGGGGAGGGCGGTGTCGTGTCCGTGAATTCAGAGTTGCCCGTGCGCGAGGTGATGACGGCGCTCAGGGATCAGAAGAGCCTGACGGTGGAGTCTCTGGGCAAGCCTATCGGGCAGGTCACATCGGACAGCATCGTCGCGCGGCTCTCTGCCTGAGTGGACAAACCTACACCGAAGCGTGATCGGTGCGATGCAACCAAAGCGGGCCTCGCGCGTTTCCTCTTCAGACCCCGCAGCGTGACGATGTTAGCGCTGCGGCAGGCACGTAGACATGACATTTCGACATGAAAGGAAACGCCATGAGTGAATTTGCAGACAAGGCAAAAGGCGCCGCGAACAAGGTGGCAGGTGCCGCAAAGGACGCGATCGGCAAGGCGACTGACAACGAACAGTTGCAAGCTGAAGGCAAGGCGCAGAAGCTGAAAGGCGAAGCGCAAGAGACCAAGGGCGAGATCAAGGACGCGCTGAACGGCGACGAGTCCGACAACCGGTCGTAACGCCTGATCCATGACACGTACGGGCCCTGACGTTATCGCGTCAGGGCCCGTTTTGTTTCGGGCGGTGCCAGATCAACTCGTTTGGTCGGCCAGCGTCAGTCCGCCCCGATCTTGTCCTGTGTCTGCGTGTCGAAATCCGCCGCATCGTGGCGTTCATGCAGTTGCAGCTCAGGCTCTCCGAAGGTGCGGTTGACCATGCGTCCGCGCAGGACCGCGGGGCGGGCATCTATCTCTTTCGCCCAGCGGACGACGTCGGTGTAGCTTTCTACGTCCAAAAACTCTGCCGCGTTGTACAGACGCCCAAGCACAAGTTGCCCGTACCACGACCAGACCGCCATGTCGGCGATCGTGTAGCTGTCCCCGGCCAGGTAGCGGTTGTCGGCCAACCGCTTGTCCAGCACGTCCAGCTGGCGCTTGGCTTCCATGGTGAAGCGGTTGATCGGGTATTCCATCGGCTCGGGCGCATAGGCGTAGAAATGGCCGAAGCCGCCCCCGAGGTAGGGCGCGCTGCCCATCTGCCAGAACAGCCAGGACAGCATCTCGGGCCGGTCCGCCGGTGCGCCCAGGAAAGCGCCGAACTTCTCGGCCAGGTGCAACAGAATCGCCCCGGATTCGAAGATGCGCACCGGTGTGTCGCCGCTGTGATCCATCAGCGCCGGGATCTTCGAATTCGGGTTCACCCCGACAAACCCAGACCCGAACTGGTCGCCATCACCGATCTTGATCGGCCAGGCATCGTATTCGGCCCCTGCATGACCTGCGGCCAGCAGCTCTTCGAACATCACGGTGACCTTCACCCCGTTGGGGGTCGCCAGTGAATAAAGCTGGAACGGATGTTTGCCAACCGGCAGGTCCTTGTCGTGGGTCGGGCCGGACACGGGGCGGTTGATATTGGCGAACTTGCCACCGGAGCCGGCGTCATGGGTCCAGACTTTCGGCGGGGTGTAGCTTTCGGTCATCGCAGGGTCCTTTCTGGAACGTTCCGGAAAAGGTATGACCCCGCCCGCAAATTGCCAGAGGTCGTTCGATGTGCAGCGCCGCAGGGCGGCTGTGCGGGGTTAAAGCACCCCGATCTCGGCCAGCGCCCCGGCCAGTTGCGGCGGCAGGGCGTCATCCTCAGCGCGGCGCGCGGACAGGTCGGCGGGCGCATCTGCCGGATCCAGATAGCGCCAGCCCTGAAACGGGCGTTTCAGCGCGGGGTTGGTGCGAACCAGTTTCGGCTCAAGCACGATGGCGCAGCGGCGGATGCCGTCCGACCCCGTGACCTCGTCCAGCCGCAGGATGCGCTGGCGGCATTGCACGACGCCCTTGATCACCCAGTAGATGCTGCCGCCGTTGAGGATTTCCGCCTCGCGCTTGGGCCACATACGGGTGACGTGCCGAGGCAAGCCGTCCGGCCCCTTGGCGCGCGATGACGCCTGCCAGGCCTGCAGCCCCTCGACGGCTTCGGTGCCGACGCTCAGTTTGATCAGATGCGTGAACTTGTCCATACTCTATCCACAGACTTACCCACAGTCTTCAAAGATGTTGTGTACTAGCCAACCGGTACTTCTAACTGTAGTGTGTTGCTTCTCAATTAGCCCGACTCGTGACCGAATCCAAGGGAATCGCCCATGACCCGCTTTGCCGCCCCTATCGCCGAACAGATATGGGACATGAAATACCGCCTCAAAGAGGCGGACGGCGCGGCAATCGACCGCACGGTCGAAGATACCTGGCGCCGCATCGCCCGGTCCCTGGCCGAGGTCGAGGATGACGCCCCCGTTTGGGAAGACCGGTTCTATACCGCGCTCGAGGATTTCAAATACCTGCCCGCGGGCCGGATCACCGCGGGCGCGGGCACCGGGCGGTCTGTCACCATGTTCAACTGTTTCGTGATGGGCACGATCCCCGACAGCATGGGCGGCATCTTCGAAATGCTGAAAGAGGCCGCGCTGACCATGCAGCAGGGGGGCGGTATCGGCTATGACTTCAGCACCATCCGGCCCAAGGGCGCGGATGTGAAGGGCGTGGCCGCCGATGCCTCGGGCCCGCTGTCATTCATGGATGTCTGGGACGCGATGTGCCGCACCATCATGTCCGCCGGATCGCGCCGGGGCGCGATGATGGCGACCATGCGCTGCGACCACCCGGATATCGAGGATTTCATCGGCGCCAAATCCGATGCAGCGCGCCTGCGCATGTTCAACCTGTCGGTGCTTGTGACCGATCCCTTCATGGATGCGGTCAAGGCCGACGGCCCTTGGGACCTGCGGTTCGGCGACAAGGTCTACAAGACCGTGCAGGCCAGCGACCTGTGGAACCGGATCATGCGCGCCACCTACGACTATGCCGAACCCGGCGTAATCTTCATCGACCGCATCAACCAGGCCAACAACCTGAGCTACGTGGAAACCATCGCCGCAACCAATCCCTGTGTGACTGCCGATACCTGGGTTGCCACCCGCGACGGCGCCCGACAGGTGAGCGATCTGGTCGGGCAGCCGTTCGATGCGATGGTCGACGGGAGAGCTTATGCCAGTGGGCCCGAAGGGTTCTTTCCGACCGGGACCAAGCCCGTCAAACGGCTTTCGACACGCTGCGGGCGTGTCTTGCGGCTGACCGAGGATCATCTGGTGCGCAAGGTCACGTCGCGCACGCGCTGGCGGCTTGAGTCGGACTGGGTAGAGGCCGGGAAGCTTGCCATCGGCGACGAGGTGATGTTGCACGATCACCGCAGGGCGCCTGTTGTGGAAAACCCGGAGGACGCTCAGGGCTACCTGCTGGGCATTCTGATCGGTGACGGTGTGATCCGTGACGACAAGACGCTGATTTCGGTCTGGCCAAGCGCGGCTGTCGCCAACGGCGCAAGCGTCGCTGATCCGGTCATGACCAAGGTCGAGGCGCTGTTGCGCGCCTTGCCGCATCGCGCGGATTTTGCGGGATGGCAACGCGTGGACGGTCGCGGCGAATATCGGATTGGAACGGCCGCGCTGACCGACCTGGCCGCGCGCTTTGGCCTGTCCCGCGGTCACAAGGCCATAACGCCACAAATCGAAGCGGCCGCGCCCGGGTTCGTCGCGGCCGTGCTGCAGGGGCTTTTCGACGCCGACGGATCGGTGCAGGGCAGCCAGGAAAAGGGCGTTTCGGTGCGCCTGGCGCAAAGCGATCTGATGCTGCTGCAAGCCGCACAACGGATGCTTGCGCGGTTGGGCGTGAATGCTGTCATCTATTCTGACCGCCGCCCCAACGGCAGCGAGGCGCTGTTGCCGGACGGCAAGGGCGGTCAGGCCGTCTATCATGTCAAAGCGCAGCACGAACTGGTGGTCAGCGGTGAAAACCTGCAGGCCTTCCACAGCCGCGTCGGCTTTGCCGATGCGGACAAGGCGCAGCGGCTGGTGTCGGCGCTTGGCGGCTACAAGCGGGCGCTCAACCGCGAACGGTTCGTCGCGCAAATTAGCAGCGTCGAAGAGGAGGGCATGGCCGAGGTCTTCGACGTGCAGGTGCCGGGTGTCAACGCTTTCGATGCCAACGGATTTTATGTTCATAATTGCGGCGAACAGCCCCTGCCGCCCTATGGTGCCTGTCTGCTGGGATCGGTGAACCTTTCGCGGCTGGTGGCCGATCCGTTCGGCGATGCGGCGTCGGTCGATAAGGCGGCGCTGACGGATCTGGTGCGCACCGCGGTGCGGATGATGGACAATGTCGTCGACGCCAGCCGTTTCCCGCTGCCCCAGCAGGCCGAAGAGGCGCGCAACAAGCGCCGCATCGGGCTGGGGGTCACCGGTCTGGCCGATGCGCTGCTGATGTGCGGGCTGCGGTACGGATCGGAAGAGGCGGCGCAGCAGACCGAGGACTGGCTGCACCTCATCGCGCGCGAGGCCTACCTTGCCTCTGTGGAGCTGGCCAAGGAAAAGGGCGCCTTCCCGCTTTTCGATGCCGAGGAATATCTGGCATCCGGCACGATGATGCAGATGGACGAGGACGTGCGCGCCGCGATCCGCGAACACGGCATCCGCAACGCGCTGCTGACCTCGATCGCGCCCACCGGCACGATCTCGCTTTACGCCGGCAACGTCAGTTCCGGGATCGAACCGGTCTTTGCCTATGCCTACACCCGCAAGGTGCTGCAGAAGGACGGCAGCCGGACCGAAGAAGAGGTGGTCGATTACGCCGTGCAGATGTGGCGCGAAAAGTTCGGTGACGCCGAATTGCCCGACTACTTCGTCAACGCCCAGACCCTTGCGCCGCTCGATCACGTGCGCATGCAGGCGGCGGCGCAGAAATGGGTCGACAGCTCGATCTCCAAGACGATCAACTGCCCCGAGGATATCTCTTTCGAGGATTTCAAGGAGGTCTACCTGCAGGCGTGGGAGAGCGGCTGCAAAGGCTGCACCACCTACCGCCCGAACGACGTCACGGGATCGGTCTTGAGCGTGGCGGAGGAGAAGCCCGCCGCCCCCGAGGTCATCGCCAATGACGACGCCGAGCCGCAGCAGCCGCATGGCGATGTGGTCTACATGTCCGAACCGCTGGACCGTCCGCAGACGCTCGAGGGCAATACCTACAAGCTCAAGTGGCCTGACAGCGAACATGCGATCTACCTCACGATCAACGACATCATCGTCGGCGGGCGCAGGCGGCCGTTCGAGGTGTTCATCAACTCCAAGAACATGGAGCATTTCGCCTGGACCGTGGCGCTGACGCGGATGATCTCGGCGGTGTTCCGGCGCGGCGGCGACGTGTCGTTTGTGGTCGAAGAGCTCAAGGCCGTCTTCGACCCGCGCGGCGGCGCCTGGATCAAGGGCAAGTACATCCCGTCGATCCTCGCGGCCATCGGCGGCGTGATCGAACAGCACCTCGTGGCCACCGGGTTCCTCGAAGGCGAAGGCATGGGCCTCAAGACCGACCCGCAGGCCCGTGTCGTGAACCTCGACACCCCGCGCGGCAAGGCCTGCCCGAGCTGCGGCCAGTACGACATGCGCATGGTCGAAGGCTGTATGACCTGCGCCAGCTGCGGCCATTCCAAATGTGGCTGAGACTTGTGTGATCCTGCTGAAACCGGTGCGACATCATGGCCGTGACGTCGGCGATTTGACCGACATCATGCACATGGTGCCGGTCGAAACCAATGCGGACGGATGGCACGTGGAATTCGTCCAGTAGCCGTGGCGTGAAGCGATGGCGCCTTGGCCAAATGCAAATAATGCAATCGGCCAAGGCCAGACATTTGTGCGTGCTATGTGCATTTCAAATGCAGCGTCCCTGTCGCGGTCCTCCGTGAACCCTTCAGTGATGCTGGTTCCGTATGGCGGTTTGCAGCAGCCTCCATCAATGTCGCTAATGAGTGATCAAAACGCCGGCCGAGACATTACCCTTGGCGCAGTGACCTTCCTGATCGGCCAGACATGACATCCATTTCGCCAGCCTCCACCAACACGGATGCCCACAAATACGGTGTGCTATTCGTCTTTGCGGCGGGTGTGCTTTGGTCGACCGTCGGCCTTGGCATTCGCCTGATCGAGGATGCCGTCGTGTGGCAGATACTGCTTTACAGGTCGGTCAGCCTGTCGCTGTTCCTGTACATACTTATCCGCGTGCGCTCGGGCGAAAGCCCGTTTGTTCAAATCCGACGCATCGGCGCCACGGCGATCATCGCGGGGCTTTCGCTGGTCGCAGCCTATTCGGGCGGGATCTACGCGATCCAGAACACGTCGGTCGCGAATGCCATGCTTCTGTTTGCGACCGCGCCGTTCATGGCCGCGGTGCTTGGCTGGATCGTGTTGCGGGAGCCTGTCCGCGGCGCAACCTGGTTCGCCATCGCCGTGGCAATCGGCGGAATCGCGATCATGGTCGCCGACAAGTCCGGCGGCGTGGTCCTGAGGGGCAGCCTTGCCGCGCTTGGATCGGCTTTCGGCTTCGCCGTCTTCACCGTGGCGCTGCGATGGGGACGCACGGGGGAAATGCTGCCAGCGGTTTTCCTGTCGGGCGTTCTCGCGATCGCCATCACCTTGGCGATTTGCCTGGGCCTCGGGCTCTCGGTCGTGCTGAGCGCCCGGGATGGCGGCATCGCGATGGGTATGGGGGTCTTCCAGGTCGGTGCCGGGCTGATCCTCTACACGCTGGGCTCACGCAGCCTGCCCGCGGCAGAGCTCGCGCTTTTGTCCTTGGCCGAAGTCCTGCTTGGCCCGCTCTGGGTCTGGCTTTTTCTGGGCGAAACCGCGAGCGTCTATACCCTGATCGGCGGTGCGGTCCTGCTCGCTGCCATCGTCGGTAATGCGCTGTCGGGAAAGCGCCGAAAACCTCCGCCGATCACGACCCCTTAGCATACGGATGCAACGGCCCGGAGCCGATATTTGACCCAAACCGGACTTTCACGCCTCGTCTCTGGAAATCACCCTTCGCTGCGGCCGCGCCCATGTCAGCTTTCCCGCGTTGCATTCGATCACCTGAGACCAAAGCTATGCTCGGCAGCCCAGGCCTGATTCATCATGAAATCAACAAACAGATGCGCAATCCCATCCTTGGGACTGTTCGCCGGGTAGATGGCATAAACGTCGATCGGGCGTAGTTTTGCCCGTGGCAAAAGATGGACCAGACGCCCGGCGCGAATGTCATCGGCAACAAGCGGGTAGGTCTCGATCATGAAGCCCAGCCCCTCATCAACAAACTTCCGGGCCAATGCGAAATTGTTGCAGGTCGCCACGATTTTCGGTGTCCGTTCGGGCGCTGTTCCATCCGCAGACCTCGCGAAATCGGTCCATGAAATCGGTGAGCTTTGGATCCAATGCCAATCGGCCAGATCCTCAATCGTGTGCGGTTTCGGCCGGCCATGTACGTAGGACGGCGCCGCGAAGACGCAGAACTGCAGGTTGCCCAGCTTGCGCGCCTTGTAGCTGCTGTCGTCGAGCTCCTTGGTGCGCCCGCGAATGGCAACATCGATGGTCGAGCCCTCAAGAGGAACCGACCGGTCATCAAGCTGAATTTTCAGATGCACATCGGGGTAGGTCTGAGCAAAGCGTGTAAAGGCTTCGGCATAAGGGCTTTGCGCCAGCGGCGTCGCAGCGGCAATCGTCAGCGTTCCAAAGGGCTGCTTTGCCCGCCGCTGGATGGCTGCCAGCCCATCCTGGGCGGCAGCCGTCATGCGCTGGCTTGCCGCCAGCAACTCAAGTCCCGCATCGGTCAGCGACATGCGCCGGGTGGATCGGTAAAGCAGTGGTGTGCCCAGGTGCTCTTCGAGTTTCGAGATGTGATGGCTGACCACCGAGGGCGACAGGTTCAGCACCTTCGCGGCCTGCCGAAACGATCCAAGCTCAGCCACCGTCTGGAAGATCGCCATGGTCCTGAGCTGATCTATCATTGTTCGATCCTATGAAACTATAAAGCCTATAATGCCTATATACCCACAGTAATCCGTCCGTGTCATCCTAAGGCAAGCCGACCAAACGGCCGGCGCATCCCAAGGTTTGAAAGGACACACCATGACCATGCTCGTATCTGTCTGCCGCGTTTCTCATATCCCCGTCGGGGCCGAGCTTGAGGATTTTCATAAAGCTCACAAAGAGGTCTTTGGCGAAGCCGTCGGCAAGATGACGTTTCTGCGCGACCCGCAGGATGCCAATCAGGCCGCCGTGGTCGGTCAGGTCCACGATCTCGAGAAACTGCGCGAAATCAGCCGCTCGCCGCGCGGCGATGACGTGATGCGAAAGTTCGGGTTCATAGAGCAGCTCAGCTACTTCCTGGAAGAGGCGTAGACCCCTGTGGCTCTGGCGCTCGCCTTCCCTGCTCGACCATGAAAAAGCGGTGGTCAAGCGCGAGGGTATCGATGCGAACCTGTCACCTCAGGATCGGTTCGACCTGCGCCTTGCGCAATTCGCCTAGGAGGACATTCGCGATCTCGTCGGCGCGCAGGGTGGTTTTGGTGAGATCCCGGAATGCCATGTCGCGCCGCGTGGCGTCGAGAGCGGCCTGATAGGATGTGCCGGCCGCGCGCAACCGCCGCTGCAAGGTGCTGCGGCTGATACAAAGCGCAAGGGCCATATCCTCGGCCCGCTCCGTCCGGCAGGCATCAGGTCGACCTGGGCGTCGCGCACCCGATCGGCGATGGGCGAACGGTCGTTTCGGGCGGACATCTGAGGCTTGAGGTCCGCCCCGATATCCGATCAGAGCGCGGGGTTCTCGGAAATGACCCCGCGTTTCGCGATAGCGTTGGCCGTGTGGCCATTACCGGCATATACATCCTCCACCTTGATGCCGCGGGCAAGGTGCCCGACCTTGTCGTCCTGATCCGACCGGTCTCGGCTATGACGACGCGCGGGGAAAGGGACGCCCGATCATCCTCGGGCACGCGATCACCATGTTGGGTGTGAAACGCGCGGCACCTGATCGGCCCTTCAGCCACGACCTTGTTCCCCAGGTCGGCTGGACTCTGCTGGACAGTGTCATGGCTCTTGCGGCAACGCGGCCTTGGGTCTTCGCGCTGAACGCCATGGCCTGGTCTTTGGGCCAATGGCTGGACGACCTTGTTGCAGGCGACGGGCATCGTGGGGGCCTTCTGCGTCCTCGTGTTTAGCTGCGGAAGACCCGTATCAACGCGCGCGAGGCCCGCGCTCTACGGCCTCTTCGATATTTGCCCTTCGCTTTCCTCGTGATCTGACCTCTACTGCTGGAACGTTTGGCGCACCACCCGCGTGTCGGTTCCCGCGGATCGACCCGTCGTCGCAAAGGCGGGGTGGATCGATCAGACCCCGAACAGGAGGCCCCATGGCCGAAGCGCGCGCCGTTTTTCTAGAGGGCAACCTCTTTCGCCACATCACGGTGATGGCGCTGACCTCGTCGGTGGGGCTGATGGCGGTCTTTGCGGTCGACTTCATCGACATGGTCTTTATCTCGATGCTGGGCAACGCGGAACTGGCCGCGGCGGTGGGATATGCCGGCGCGATCCTGTTCTTCACAACGTCCTTCGGCATCGGCATGGCGATCGCCGCAGGTGCGCTGGTGGCCCGCGCCTTGGGGCGGGGCGATGCGGATCTGGCCCGCTCGCAGGCGGCGGCCGCGCTGGTCTGGGGCGTGGTTTTCGGCGCGATCTTCGCGGCGGCGGTTTGGCTGAACCTCGGATCACTGGCGGCGCTTATGGGCGCCTCGGGCGAGACGCTGGATCTTGCCGTTCTTTATCTGCGCATCATCGTGCCCAGCTTGCCGTTCCTGATCGTCGGCATGGTGGGCGGCGCGATCCTGCGCGCGCATGGTGATGCGCGCCGCGCGATGATGGCGACGATCTGGGGCGCGCTGGTCAACGCGGCGCTCGACCCGATTCTGATCTTCGGACTGGGACTTGACCTGGCAGGGGCGGCGCTGGCCAGCGTGGCGGCGCGGCTGGTGATCGCAGGCACGGCGCTGATCCCGATCTTCCGCCACCACGGCGGGCTGGCGCGGCCGGGCGTGTCCGAGCTGTCGGTAGCCCTGCCGCCCATCGTGACCATCGCCGCCCCGGCGATCCTGACCCAGCTGGCCACGCCGCTGGGACAGGCCGTCGTCACCCGCGCCATGGCCAGCTTTGGCGAGGCGGCCGTGGCGGGCATGGCCATCGTGAGCCGGATGACCCCTGTGGCCTTCGGCGTGATCTTTGCGCTGTCGGGGGCCATCGGGCCGGTGATCGGCCAGAATTTCGGCGCGGGACGCATGGACAGGGTGAGGCAGGCCTGGCGCGACGGCGTGCTGTTCTGCGGTATCTTCACCCTGGCCATGACCGCGATCCTCTTTGCCCTGCGCGGCCCGATCATCGCGCTTTTCGAAGCCGAGGGGGTGACGCGCGACCTGATCGTGCTTTTCTGCGGGCCGCTGGCGCTGGCGTTCTTCTTCAACGGGGTGATCTTCGTCGCGAACGCGGCGTTCAACAACATGGGCCATCCGTTCCGCTCCACCGGGATCAACTGGGGGCGGCACACGCTGGGCACCGTGCCGTTCGTTCTGGCGGGGGGCGCGATGTTCGGCGCGGCGGGCGTTCTGATCGGGCAGGCAGCGGGCGGCGTAATCTTTGCGGGCATCGCTGCGCTGATGGTTCAGCGGATGATGAGCGCAGAGGCCGGTGCGCCCGGGCCGGAAGAGCCTTTCGAGCGTCAGGCACGGCTCATGAGCCTGATGCACAGACGCCGCTGACACGTCCGTCCGGGTTCCTGCCAGTGCCTCAGACCCGTTCCCGGCGGCGAAGGTCGCAACCGGCCGCTGGAGATTGGCGCGGGGGACCGCGTTTGTGGGCGCCCGTCCACCCGGGCCCCCGGGGTTGATGACGGGCGCGCCCCCCCGTTTTGAG